>CALEJY010000001.1 GCA_937898445.1 uncultured Candidatus Melainabacteria bacterium
TTTAGTTTCCTAAAAAAATGAAACTTAGTCTAATATGTGTTTGAACTTGTACAGTGGTTGTTCAATTCTTCCCTATTTGTCATAGTGAAGATGCCCGAAGGGCAGATGGGTGAAAGCTTATAACATTTCCCTTCCGGGATAGCACCCATCCAAGCCTTCCCTCTTAAATGGAAGGAGCTAATTTTTCGTAACAGACTAATCAGCCAAGCCTCTTTGCATCTACGCATCTTTTAATTTTAGCTGCTTCGCTTCTTAGCTTCCTAGCTGCTTTTGATACGAACTTTTCACGTTTCACTTCTTTTCACTAAAAACTGCTGCTTTTGATGCCGACATTCCTCTGACAACTAAATCTCTAATCCACCAATTTGGTTATCAAAATCGGTAAATCATTGAAAAACAACGGAACATCTTTTGTTTTTGTTGTCCAGCCTGCCCAAATTATTCCCGGAAATTTGCGGTTATTAAGATTACCTAACATTGCTTCAAAATTCGATTTTTGTGACTTAATAACCTTCAAATCAGTTAATTTTGCGATATCACCTAAATTTATAATTGTATATTCTTTTGTATCTCTAAAACGTTTTTCAGCATTTTTCAACTCGCCATAAACAATTTTTATCAATTCATGACGTTTCAAATCTTTTTCAAAAACTTCACCTTTGGCATTAATACGTTTTGATTTTCTAGGAATTGTAACCGTATTAATCCCTAATTCCTTCGCATGTTCCATAAAAGCATCTGTTACTTCTGACAAATTTGTGCTGCTTTTATCGGTCAATATAACACCGGATTTAAACATTTTGGATTTTTCAATATGCTTGTCGCCTTTTCTTGCGCATTGCAGAGGGTACAAAACTTTATGTTTTAATTCATTTGCCGTACTTGTAAAGTTCTCAAGTTTGTTCAAACCTTTTCCCATACGTGGAATATCAACAATATCATACGGCAATTTTTGAGGTCCTTTGATATTAAATAACGTTACAAGAACTGCAGCAAGCGCAAGAAATCCTGTCGCCATTTTTATTTTATGCGCCTTTTCTTTAGACTGCTGCTTTGCCAAATCAACAGTGTAAAGATATGAAAAATTGTATTCTTGTTTATCTTTTATTCGTGACCCACTAAATGGATAAGAAACCGCTTGGACTTTCATAATATGATTTTAAAACTCAGAAATAAAATTTTTGACACTTTATTAAGAAAAATTTACGAAAAATTTATAGCCACATGGGGAATATAAAAATTTGCACAGACTAAAGATAATACATAAGAAAGGAGTTCTAATGCAAAAATTAGACTTATTCAAATGTGATGTTTGTGGTAACATAGTTCAGGCAATCATAATTGGTGGTGGCGAACTTGTTTGTTGCGGACAACCAATGAACAAACTCGAAATTAAAACTAAAGAAGATGCGATGCTTGAAAAACATGTTCCTATTTTTACCAAAACAGAAGATGGTAAAGATGAAATCAGGGTTGGAGAAATTCTTCACCCAATGACGGACGAACATCACATAGTCTTTATAGAGGCAATCTCTGAAGACAAAAATAACGTACAACTAAAATATTTACATTCCGGCGAAGAACCAAAGATGATTTTTCATAAGACATCTGAAAAGATGTTAGCGAGAGAACTTTGTAATATTCACGGTTTGTGGGAGGGCGAAAATGATTAACGAGAAGGTAGAAAATGTACTTAACGCACAAATTAACAAAGAATTTTATTCAGCTTATTTGTATCTTGCTATGTCTGCTTATTTTGATGAAATTGGTTTGCCGGGTTTTGCGAATTGGACCAATATTCAATCACGAGAAGAAGTTGATCACGGAATGATTTTATTTGCATACATAGCAGAACGTGGTGGCAAGATTGACCTAGCTCCGATTGAAGCTCCTGTTATGAATTTAAAAGAACCTTTAGAAATATTTGAAAAAATATTAGAACACGAACAATCTGTAACCGCAGGAATAAATTGTGTTGCATCATTGAGTGATGAAGAATGTGATTTGGCAACAAGAAACTATATAAACTGGTATATTGAAGAACAAGTAGGCGAAGAAGATAAAGCCCGCAAAATCATTAACCGATTAAAAATGATTGGCAATGATCGTGCGGCTTTATACATGTTAGATAAAGAATTACGCAAAAGAGAATACGTAGAACATACATATAAGCAATCAGTTTAAATATTGCTTTATGGTAAGTTTTTGAAATATTCATCCATATTTTCAAACGCTTTTGCAGTGCATCCTAAACCGTTGTTTCCATCATTGGAATTTTTATCACACAACTTTTGGGATGCATCTGTTCTTGTTTCGCCACCATAAGGTCGCAATTTACCGGTTTCATGATCTATTGCAAATAAAAAGACATCATGTCCCAGTGCATTCGGAGCTTTGCGACCATTTATATCTATATTTATTAAAACATCATTAGATACAGAACCATCTAAAAACAAAAAACTTCCGTCTGCCAAAACATACATTCCATCATCAAACCACCACACAGCAGTTCCTATTGGCTTTTTGTTATAAGATTTGTACGTACTGTCAAACCAAGAATTAAAGCTATCACCTGTAACACATTTGTTAGACATACCGTTCCAAGTATTTGAACAGTATTTAGCAACTTTCAAGTGTTGAGATAAGGATTTCCCAAACGCCATCCAAGTAGCAGTTGTAGCTCCAGCGGAATCTCCAGATGGAATTTCACCTTCTTCTTCAATCATTCTTTGAACTGCTTGCGCCAAAACAGAATAAGATTTTTTTAATCCAATTTTTTCTTTTACCCATTTTTCAAAATCATCTTTGAATACATAAAGTGT
>CALEJY010000002.1 GCA_937898445.1 uncultured Candidatus Melainabacteria bacterium
TCCCTCTCACAAAGAGAGATGGTAATAGTTTTACTGATAAGGTTCACTCACTATTCACCACTCACCATTCACTTATTTATCCCGATACGGTCTTTTCACGTTTCACTTCTCACTTTTCACTCAAATGTGCTGCCTTTACATTGGCAGAAGTCTTAATCACTCTCGGCATCATCGGTGTTGTAGCAGCTATGACGATGCCATCTTTAGTTCAAAATTATAAAAATAAACAAACAGTTGCACAGTTAAAAAAGATTTATTCTGTATTAAGTCAGGCAACTGTAATGGCGGAGAGTGAAAACGGTCCAATTAGTGATTGGAATATGGTTGATGGAAGTTGCGAATCAATGGATGAAATTGTTTCATTTTATACTCCTTATTTAAAAACTTTAAAGGATTGTAAGCAATCAAAAGGATGCTGGGCAACTACTACAATAAAAGGTCTGGGTGGGACAACAAGCCGATTAGATGAGTTTTCAGGTAGTTTTGATTGTGCAAAACATTCGATTGCTTTGACTGACGGAACTTATATTGTTTTTGATATTTATGAAAGTTTGTCAACATTTGGAATAGAAAACGATTTTCCTAATAACAATAATACAACAATGGGATTTTTTGTAGATTTGAACGGAGCAAAGAACCCAAATGTTGTCGGGAGAGATATTTTTACTTTTGCTTTAACCAAGCATGGTATAGTTCCAGCCGGTATTCATAACAATTCTGCACATTGTACAAGAGAGCTAAAAGATGGGAATTCCGGTATTGATTGCGCAGCAAAAGTATTGAGGGAAGAAGATTTAAAATATTAATATTAATGTATCGAAATTTCGTAATTTCCGTTATCTATTTTAAAATTCATTCTAATTGTTTGACCGTTGTATTCAGATGGCGGGGCATCAAATTTCGGCACGCTCATTAACATATAATAAACCGCATCATTTAGAGCTTTGTTTGAGGATTCTTGCGAGAATTTTCTATTAATAAGCTTGCCGTTTTTATCTATGGCAAACTGTATGGAACATTCTCCTGCTCCAGAAATACTTCCGACTGCAAATTGTGTAAAAAGTGCAGAGCGGAGATTATTTTTGTATCTTAACATTGTCGGACTATTAGGGTTGTATGAAGGTTTTGCAGGCTCTTTATATAATGGTGCTTCGTTCAGCTTTGTCGATTTATTTGAAGTTTTAGGTTGAACTTTTGCAGGTGTTGCCTGTGTGGTAGTTGGTTGTTGAACTTTTTTAGGCGCAGGTTTTACTGTGCTTAGATTTTTTTTTTGAACATCTGCTTGAACAATTTTTTTGTTTTCAATTGGCGCAAATGTTAGTGGAATTTCTTGTCTTAATTTATCCAGTGGAGCTTGTTCCTGAACCTGTTGTTGTGTCGGTTGCGGTTTTGGCTGATATATAGGAGTGTCATTCCAAATTTTGTTTATGTTTGGAATATAAACATCCGTTTGTGTTTGTTTGGGTTGTGGGGTTATGTCCTTTTTAGGAGGATTTTTCCCAACCGGAATTAACCAAACGATAATTGATAAAATTATACAAATTGCAAAAAATATTCTTGAAACAAGTTCTGATTTTTGCTCAAGTGTCATTGGTTCTTTTGTTTTTGTAATGGTAGGTGTCGGTTTATCTTCAACATAATCAAATGTGTTGTTCCCACAATCACAATAATCTACTTTTTCTTTATATTCAGTTTTACATTCTCTACATATATACATAACAAACCTATCTTATCATAAACAATCCAAATAAATAAACTACATACACAATCAATGGAATTATAATAGCCATAATTATTCCGATTGCGGTTTGGCGGATTATATTGTATTTTGCCTGTCTTATTTTAAAATAAAACGGTGTTTCAAGGATTATAAGTAAAATCCAACAAAAAATTTTTAGCATTATTTAGCCCTTTTATAAATAATTTGTTCCAACATAATCATCTTGTGCATGTGCGGCTTGATATTTGCTACTACTGCGGTGCAAAAACCGATTAATACAAGTGAAATTACTGTGATTATTGCAATTTTTGTTATATTCATTAGTGCCTTACCCTTTCATAATCCGAGTAGTCATTTGGATTAGAATAAACGTTTTGAGAGCCTAGTATAAAACTTCCTGTTACGACTGTTGATGTCCTTTGAGAGCCTCGTGGAAAGTTTAAAATAGGTTTCTTTTGCAAGTTTGTGATAGCAGGTTTAACCCCGTTTCTTGCTATATCCATATAATTTGGATTTGAACATTGCACTTTTACGTTTGAAATGTTGCCGTATTTGTCAACAATAAATGTAAATAAAAATATTGTTCCATACGGTGCGTAACCTGTATTTGAATCTTCCATAATCTTATTTTGCAGGTCACTACGCCATTTACTCCAAGCAATAATTTCTTCTTGCTCAGTCATATATGGATTTTTGTAGTTTGAATTTTGTTTTGGCGCAGGTTTGGTTTGTTCCTGAACACCTTTTAAGATTTGTCCTAACATCTCTAAATCAGACATTTCATCATTGTTGTTTGAGGTTGTTGGTTTAGATGTTTGTTTGGGAATTGTTTTGATACGTTGTCTTTGTGGCTCTGTGTTTTGAGGTTGAACGTATCTTGTTTGTTGTGAACTTTGTGGAATTTGTGTAGTTACATTTGTTTGTTGCGGAACTACGTTTACAACCTGTTGGTTTATTTGTTGAGTTGTAGTAGAAATTGGTTGCTCCAATTGAATTGTTTTTGAATTTTGAGCAGTTGTTTCGATTGGAATAGATGTAGTTTTTTCTGATACAAGTGTGTCAGAAATTCTTGTCAGCTTAAAATCTGCATCCTCAATTATCATA
>CALEJY010000003.1 GCA_937898445.1 uncultured Candidatus Melainabacteria bacterium
ACTCATTGTTAACAAGAGTTATGGGCGACAACATGGTTAAAGTTATTTCTTGGTACGATAACGAATGTGGTTATTCTACAAGATTGGCTGAAACTACATTGATGGTTGCTGAAAAATTATAATTGATTTTATAATTTGAAAATAATCGAAAAACAAGTCTGATTTATTTCAGGCTTGTTTTTTTATGCAAAAAATGTTAAAATAGTGGATAATATATGATATTGAGGATTTTGATATGAAAAAAAGTTTTATAATTTTATGCGCATTATTAATCGGGTTGTCTTGCAGTGCAGCAAGTTATTTAGGGATGAAATTACCACTTCCCGGAGCATCAATTGCAGATCAAAAAACTCAAGGTAATACTTTGTGTTATGTATTTTCACGTGTAGCACAAAAGAATAAAGGTTGTCGACATTTCAAAGTTACTAATACTGAAGTGACTAAAGAACCTACAGATGTAAAAGTTAACCAATTCGGGCGCAAGGTTGGTGGAACTTGGACTGAAGAATGGACTGTAGATGCCTGCGGAACAGATGTAAAAGTGCCGATTGATTTCTTTTATAAAAGAAACGGCGTAATGTCTATTATAAATTATTCTGTAAAATAGTTTATTTTTCTAAAGATGCGAGATAATCTTGATTTGCGTTCAAACTGTCTTGAGTGGCAAGAATAGAATATATCGGTTTGCCTGAAAAGATGTAGTTTGCTGCATTATAGATATCGTTTGTGGTGATATTGTCTATTTCTTCAAAAAGTTTGTTCGTTTTGTTTATGCCATAAACCGAAACCATTCCGCTTGAAAGGCTTGCGATTTTGCCTTCTGGAGAATGAACAGAGTTAAGAATTTTATTTTTTAGACTTAATTTTGCGCTATTCAATTCTTCGTCAGTAACTTTTTCTGATTTGATGTTTTCGATATGGCGGTTAAAGCCTTCAATTGATTTTTGAATATTGTCAAAACTTTGTTCGCCTGTTTCTTTGTTGTCGGTTGTAGTACCGATTTTTAGGGTGAAAACGCCGATATTGTTGTTTGTTTCGTAATTTGATTTTACGTGGTATGCGAGTTTTTCTTTTTCTCGCAAATTCATAAACAATCTTGATGACGGGTTTCCGCCCAAAATTGTATTCAAAAGAGCAATTGCAACTCTGTCTTTAGTGTTTTGGTTAATTCTGAATTTGAATGCTTCAACGATTTCTGCTTGGTTTTTGAAATCTGTATCGGCCAAAACTTTTGTTTTTTCGATTGGAGAATAAATGTCTTCAATCAAAACTGGGCTGAAATCTTTTACCGGTCTGAATTTGCCAAAATTGTTGAAAACAGTATTCTTTAACTCCGGCTTTTTATCAAACGGAGCTGATACAACGATTTCTCCTTTCCCGTTGTTGATTAGGTGGGAGTATAATTTTTTTACATCATCAAGAGTTAGACTATCCAAATCTTTTAGCATTTCTTCTTTAGAAACACCATCCGGCAAACCTTTATACAATTCAGTATCCAGTTTGTCAAAAGCTGATTTGTCAGAATTTTTGATGTTTTCTTTGATTAAATTTTTGGAATGTTCAAATTCTTCTGCAGTAAATCGAGGGTTTCCAATAACTTCTTGCAAACCATTTATGGCTTTTGCAATATCTTCGCTTGCACAATTAACAGTAGAACCGAGCGCATCATCAGAGGCGTGAGTGTTAATAGAAATGCCGTTTTTCGCCATATCTGTTTCAAATGTTTCTTGATTTCTTAGGGCTGAACCTTCGTCTAAAAGTGCGTTTAGAACCAATGTCGCAGAAGGTTTTTCTTTGTAGCTATCGTCTGTAAAGATTTTGAAATTGATGTTTGCGTTATTTGTTTTAGAATTTATTGTTGCAAGTCTTAGATTGTTCGCCAAATTGTATTCTTTTACAGAAGATGTATTTAGTGCTTCTTTTTTATCTGCGCCTGTAAAAGATATGCTTTTGTGGTTTTGTTGAATGCTTTCTGGGGTTGCGGAAGATGGATGGATTACGGTAACAGATGCTTTGTTTACATCGAGATATTTTTTCGCAGCGTTAACCAAATCTTCTGCAGTCATTGATTTTACAATAGTTTCAAAATCGTTAAGAAAATCCGAATTGTTTTCAAGAGTGCTTGTGCCGATTATATCGTTTGTGGCAAACGATTGTTCAAAAAGTTTCGAAAAATTGTTAAGCATTCTTTTTTTGATAATTTGCATTTCATCATCGGTTGGTGGGTTGTTTGCAATATTGCCGATTTCGTTGAAAATAGTTTTCAAAACTTTTTCAGAATTTTCGTCAGAGCATTCAGATGTTACGATAAAAGCTCTGCCGTCTTTAGGATTTGTGCTGAGTTTTTCGTCTTGAATACTGCTTGATGTGTTTAGCGGTTTTAATTTCTTGTCAATTCTTGATGTTGAGGACATTGACAATAATTCGCTCAAGGCTTCTGTATAAATTCTGTCTTTTGTGTTGTTTGAAGATGGGCCGTTAAAGCCTACAACAACAGTTGATGCGGTTGCTTTGTCAGAAATAATATCTTCTCTAACTGTTTTTTGAATTGGAGTTAAAGTTTCAAGATGTTGAGAGTTTGTCGGTTGCTTTTTTGATGTAAAATATTTTGAAATCAATTTCATTGTTTCGTCGGGCTTTACATCACCTGTTATTACTGTAACCATATTGGCAGGATAATAGTTGTTTTTATAGTAATTTACGACATCCTCTCTGGTCAAATTGGTTATGTTATCAGTTGTTCCGCCAATCATGTCGGTTGAAGTTGTTTTTATCCCGTACAAATTTTTGAGCATTTTATTAATTGCTAAATTTTCAGGATTTGACGTAATCATATTGATTTCGGAATTTACGATCCCTTTTTCTTTTTCGAGCTTATCCAGCGCAAATATTGGAGTTTCAAGCATTGAGGCATGAAGTTTTATTTTGTTTTCTAAATCGCCGGAATTTAAAAGGTTTGAACTGATATAATAATTAGTTTCGGCAAAACCTGTAGAGGCATTTGTTGATGCGCCCATTTTGTCTACGTTTTTGAAGAAATCTCCCTGTTCAAGTCCTTCAGAACCATTAAATAAATTGTGTTCAATATAGTGGCTAATTCCACGAATTTTATCTGGTTCATTCATAGAGCCTGTGTTTACGTAAGTTCTCAAAACAGTTTCGCCATCTTGCGGAACGATTACGACTTTTTGCCCGTTTGCAAGTTTGTAACAATAAGCTTTGGTATCATAAGGGAAATTTATTTCTCCTGTCTTGGTATAAGACATAGGAGTTTTGACCGAATAATCTGGTTGAACGTTCGGCAATTCTTTGACTTGCGGATTAGTCTGATTGCTTTCATTTCCCTTAAAAGCAATTTTATTCAGTCTTATATTATTATTAACACTATTAATCGAACTAATTCTAAACACATGTATATAAAAACATGAAAGTAGAAAAAATTGCTATAGCGTAAACAAACGTAAACAGTTTATTTGAATATTGTTTGATCTCTGTCCGGTCCTACGCTAACGATAGAAATTGGAACTTCTAATAATTCTTCTAGTCTTGCAAGATATTTTTTTGCGTTTTCAGGAAGTTTGTCGTATTCCTTAATTCCAGTGATATCTTGTTTCCACCCCTTGTGAGTTTCGTAAACAGGTTCTAAATACTTGTGGATAAATACATCTGTTGGATAGCTTGTGTAAATTTTTCCGTCACGAGTGTCTTTGTAAGCTGTACAAACTTTGATTTCGTCAAAACTGTCAAAAACGTCGATTTTAGTTAACGCAATTGATGTTAATCCGCCAACTAAAACTGCGTATTTCATAGTAACTGCATCAAACCATCCGCAACGACGTGGGCGACCGGTTGTTACACCAAATTCGTGTCCGATTTCTCTGATTTTAACACCTGTTTCATTTGTTAATTCAGAAACAAAAGGTCCTTCGCCAACTCTTGTTACATAAGCTTTTGCAACACCGATAACTTCATCAATCATTGTTGGTCCATAGCCTGAACCTG
>CALEJY010000004.1 GCA_937898445.1 uncultured Candidatus Melainabacteria bacterium
AACTTCTTATAGCGGTCCTTATGATAGTCGAATTGTAGCAGATATAAATAGCTATACAGAAGAATTTAATCATAAAGAAAGTCCTTTATTAGATATAATGAAAATATATGATGAATATGATAATTTATTATTTGATAGAAAAAATAAAACTGATTGGAGTAAAGTTGAATTAGGAACAGATGTTGAATATTTTAAAGATAATAAATGGCATAGTGCGAAATTCGTATTTTACTATAAAAAAAGTGATATCATATTAATGGTTGCTAAAGAGGATATGGTTTATAATCACACTAGCAAGACTGTGAGACTTAAATCTAAAGAAAATAAATCTAAAGAAGTTTTAGGTAAATATGCTAAAACGGATAAATGTCCTACTGTTAGTTTTCCTATCGGAGATGAAAAAGTTTTTTTTAAAGTAAACGATACTCAAATAATAAATAAACTACAAGAATTGCTAAAATTAGAAGGTGGATTAGAACATAGAAGATTTTAAGAAAGGGAAAGGTGATAATATGAAAATTTTTGATAAACAATATTTATTAAATATATTATGGAACGGAGACTATGAAGATATATTTGAGATAGGTCAAAGTAGATGGAGTAGTTATAAAGAAATGATATTTAAAGACGGAGATAAATATTATGCTGCAGAATATAGCGAAGGGCTTTCTGAAAGTCAATGTGAAGCACCTTTTGAATATTCCGAAGATAAAATAGGATGTAATGAAGTATGTCAGATACCTGTATTAACTAAAAAATGGGTTACTTTAGATAAAGTATCTAATAAATTAAAACAAATAAAAGATGATATAGAGCATTTTTTAAATAGGGAAGATGCGTATATTTATAAAATAGAGAATGAAATTGAAACAATATATGATATTATAGATTATGTTAATGAAAAATTTAAAGTTAATTTAGATGTTCATTATGTAGGAGGTTTTGATTCTACAGGATTTAGAGTTAGTTGTTATGCTTGGGCAGGTATAATAGATGGGCAATTATATTTTGATTCTTTTGAAGAAGAAGAGTGCTAAAAAATGGAAAGAAATTCACAAAAGTGGTTGACAACATTAGTAAAAAATGTTATAATATAAATATAATAAAGAAAGGGAAAGGTGATAATATGATGTTCAATTTTAAAGACGGTAGAATGTTTAGAGTGACATTAAGAGAAGGAAGAGAAAAAGAAAAATATTTTATATTTAAAGGAGATGTAATGGCTATAAGAGAACCTTCAGATTATGGTAGAGATATTTATTTTATAGCTTTTGAGAATGAGTATAATACTAATCTTACTCATAAAAAAAATTCTAAATTAGATATAATGAAAGTATATGATGAAATTGGAAAATTAATATGGGATAGAGAAGAAGAAGATAATAGAACTGATTGGAGTAAAGTTGAATTAGGAACAGATGTTGAATATTTTAAAGATGGAGAATGGGTTAAAGCAAGATTTATTTTATTCAACCCTTCAAGTAAAGTAATATTAATGACGGACGGTAAAGATGTAATATGTAATCATACAGAAAATACAGTTAGACTTATAGATTCACAAGATGAAATAAAAAAAGAAACAGTAAGATGTTTCCCAACACCTTTTGGTATAGTTAAAATTACAGATAAAGAAATGGATGATTTTTTAGAAGAATTATTAGATGATTTTAAAAAAAATTTAAAATAAAACATAGGGATTGGTGGGAGGGGATATATTTTATTTTTTTTATTTTAGTTGACAACAATATTAAAATAAGGAGAGGATATAATGAAATTACTTAGTCTTTTTAGTGGTATAGGGGCATTTGAAAAAGCCTTAAAAAATGCTAATATAGATTATGATTTAGTTGGATTTAGTGAGATAGATAAATTTGCAATAAAAAGTTATTGCGCAATACATGAAGTAGATGAAAATTTAAATTTAGGCGATGTAAGTTCAATAGACATGGAATCGCTACCTAAAGATATAGATATTATAACACATGGTTCGCCTTGTCAGGATTACTCTGTTTCAGGTAAAGGTAAAGGAGGAGATAAGGGAAGTGGGACTAGAAGTAGCCTTATGTGGTATAGTGTTAAAATAATTAAATATTGTAAGCCTAAATATGTTATTTGGGAAAATGTTAAAAATGTGGTAAGTAAAAAACATATACATAATTTTAATCAATATATGGAAAACTTAAAAGAAGTTGGATATACTTCTTATTATAAAATATTAAATGCAAAAGATTTTGGATTGCCTCAAAATAGAGAACGTATTTATGTTATTAGCATATTAGAAGATCAGCATACCTTTGAATTCCCTCAAGGATTCCCGTTAGAATTAAAACTTAAAGATATATTAGAAAATTCAGTTGAAGATAAATATTATCTATCTCAAGAAATGCAAGATAGATTTTTTAAATTTCCTCAAGATAGATTAAATAATGAATATTTAGAAGTTTTAGGAACAACTGCTCCACATCCATGTGATGAAGAAGGAAATATTAAATATAGTAAAAGTACTTCTGCTTGGGTATATAATCCTAATAAATGTATTTCAACTCTTTCTGCTAGGGATTATAAACAGCCTAAACAAATTATAGAAATTCTCCCAGTTAGATTAGGAGGAGTATTTGATGAAGATGGTAAAAGACACCAAGCAGGCAGTATTTATGATAAGGAATCTATATCTCCTACTTTAGATACTATGCAAGGTGGTTGGAGACAGCCATTAATAGTAGATGGGGAACTTGTTACTAATTTTAAAATCAGAAGATTAACTCCTTTAGAATGTTGGAGATTAATGGGGTTTGAAGATAGTGATTTTTATAAGGCTAAAAATGTGCCTACTTCTGATACTCAATTATATAAACAAATAGGTAATAGTATTGCAGTTCCAGTATTAAAAAATATTTTTGAAAATTTGTTTAAATAGGGTTGACAACACTTTTAAGATAAGGTATAATATAAATATAGAAAAGATGAAGGGAGAATTAATATGAGATTTAAATGTGGAGATAAAATAGTAAATAAAGTAACAGGAGAAACTTATATAGTATCTAATACGAAGAAGCTTTATGTGGGTGGCTGTGAAGGTTATGTATTATCTTTAAGAAAGAAAAGTCATGAAGAAAATATATTAATAGATAAAAATATGATAGATATTTTATTTAAACTGGATTGGACAAGTTGGAAATGGGGAAAAATCGAAATATTTGGCGAAAAAGTCCCTGTTAAGTGGAGACATAATGGAGATTTGACAGTAATGGAGTCTCAAAAATATGGTAAGGTATCCTCAAAAGTCCATCCTGATGACACTTTTAATGTTGATAGAGGATATAATCTTTGTAAACTAAGAATGATTAAAAAAATATTAGACGATAAAATAAATGAATATTATAAATAATTAATAGTTAACAACATTATTATAATAAAAATATGAAAGGAGAATTAATATGGCAGAAAAAGAAAAAAGAGTAAGATATTGTGAAGGATATGTGAATGGTGAAGTAATATCGTTTAAAAATGGAGCAATATCTAACAAGGGTAAAAAAGATGAAACTCTTAAATTTGTTATAGAAATAGAAACAGAAGAAGGTAAAACAACAGATGTTGATTTCTTCATTAGAAAGTATTCTAATAATGGTAATTCAAATAAAACATATACAAAAATGAAGAAACTTTATAGTGAGTGTCCGACAAGAGAAGATGACGGAGAAGGAGAAATAGTTAATTGTTTAGTAAGATTTGATGAAAACAAATATGTTACTAAAGAAGGAGAAATGGTAGATAGGGGTACTAGAGTTGGAGGAGTGTTCTGTACTACACAAGAAGATAGTAAATTCCCTATTACTAAAGGGGCTAAAGGTATTGTATATTGTGTGCTTGAAGGATATGAAGATATTAAAGATATTGATGGAGAAGCATTAGAGTTAAGTGTATTGGTAAATAATTATGCTTATACTGATGAAGAGACTAAGGAAGAAAAAGTAAACGGTTTTATAATGAAAATAAGAACTCATAATGAAGAATATGCAGAATATGTTAAGAAAGAACTTAATATAGGAGATATACTTTATATGGAATTTGACTTTGTTAAATCTATTGCTAAAGCTAAAAGAACAAGAGGTATAGGTAAATCTGTAAAGAATAGAGTTCAAATAGAAACTTATTTTGAATTAACAAATTGTTCTGCTCCTATAATGAGTTTAAATGATGATAATGAATACGAAAAATGCATTTATGATGACTTAGAAGAAGGAGAAGAAGAAGAATTTTGTTATACTACTCCTGATCAAGAGGATTTCCCTTTTACTTCACACTATATAGAATTAATGCATCAAGCAATAGAAGAAAGAATTGAAAAATTAAAAGAAAAAGCAGAAGAAATAAATAAAGAAAAAGGTGAAGAAGAAACAGGAGAAGAAGTAGAAGTAAATGAAGATGAAGCACCATTTTAATTTGAAAGGAGATAAATGATTATGGAAAATACAGTTAATAAGGATATTATATTAGGTGAGGGTATTTCTTCACCTAATAAGGAGGTTGAAAATATGGAGTGTAAATGTAAATTTAATGTTAATAAACAAACAGGTAATACAGATGTTCAATTTTATTCTAGCGATGATACTACAGAATTATATAAAGCTTTGGCGGGATTTCATAAACATTTTACAACAGTTGAAAAAGACGCAGAAAATCCATTTCACGAATCAAGTTATGCTAGTTTGTCTCAAATACTCAATGTAATTAGACCTATATTGAACGAACAGGGATTAGTATTAGTGCAGCTACCTATAAATGGAATGGAAAAACATTCTATATGTATTAAAACTAGATTAATTCATGTTGAAACAGGACAGTTTTTAGAAAGTAATTCAATATCTTTAATACCACCTAAATTAGAGGCACAAGGTTATGGTTCATTAATGACTTATTTAAAAAGATATCAAATAACTTCTTTATTAGGTTTATCATTTAGCGAAGATGATACTGATGCTAGTGATTTAATAGTTGAAGAAGAAGAAACTAAACCTGTAACTAAACCAAAATCATCAAGAAGAAGCTTATAATAATTAGTTGGGTAGGTAGAAATATCTACCCTTTTTAATAAGGAGTGAATATGCTTAAAGAAATTAGAAAAGATTTAATATTAATGATTATAGCTATTTTATATATGAAGTGGAATTACGTTGATATTGCCACAACGTTAATGATTGTATCACTTATTGATATAATTGATACAATACTTTTAAATTAATACTTAATAATATTATTAAAATATAAATACAGAAAAGGAGATTAATATGTGTGAAAAAATTAAAATAGATGGGAAATTGATACCTATAGCACCTAAAAAATATAGATATGAAAGGGGATTTATAGATTGTGATGATATTTTATGTGAAAAATATGAAGTAGATTGTATTTATTGCCCAATGAATTATGGTAAGGTTAATGACAGAGATATTAATATTATAAAAAGTAATGAAAGATTATTAGAAGTAAAGTTATTTAAAGAATTTTGGTCTATAACAGATTTAACGTTTAAGAGTGCTAAAGAACAAAATGGGATTAGCTGTCGTGATATTCAATGCTTTTGTATGGAAAAAGAGATAGATTGTGATTTTTGTAATTTTAATAATGATAAGATAATCCCTTTAAAAAATATAGTTTACAGAGAAATAGATTAGAGGTGATATTATGGCTAGAAAGTGTAAATGTAAAATATGTGGAAAACAATTAACAACAGATATAGCTTTTAATTTTCCTAAAATAGACAAAAATGGAAAAAAGAAAAACCAGTATTATTGTTCAGAAGAAGAATATAGAACACATGAAAAAGAGATAGAATTACTTAGAGAAAACCAAAAAGCATTTGATTTTATAATAGGATATACTTGTATTAATAATACTAAAAATAAGGAATTTACAAAAATATATAATGCAGGTTATACAAGAAATCAAGTAAACAAATTTCTTTTAGATAAAGGTGATTATATAAAGACTTCTTTAGATAAGAAATTGATTAATGGAGATATGAATGAGTATCAAAAAATTTTATATATATTTGCAATTATACGTTCAGAAATTAAAGATTATTTTGACGGAACAAGTAAACCAATTCAAGATACAACAGAATATGAAGAAGTTGATGCTAATGTTGAAGTAGAAACAGATATAAAAAGACCTGCAATTAAAAAAAGAAAAGCCAAAAGAGGATTGTTAGATATTTTATAAGGAGTGATTAAATGGCGAGAACATTGGATATAGAAAATGAAGTCATGAATGAAAAGAAAGAACAAGCAGAAAGAATGTTGTTATCTTGTTTGTTACAAGATTTAAGTTTAGAAACCCCTTTATTAGAATCTGATTTTAGTACTCCTAAAAATAAATTTTATTTTAAATTAATAACAGAATTAGCACCAAGATATAAAGAAATAAATGGATTTACGGTATTAAATTATTTGCAAATATCAGAAGAAATGACAGAAAATTTTAATGACTTTGGTGGGGTAAAAGAATTTGATAAAATTAAAAATATGGCAAATGTATCTGATTTTGACTCATATCTCGATGAACTTGTAAAATTTAAATTGGTAGAAGAATTATCAGACAAATTAGCAATAGATATTAATAAAGAAGTAGTTGTAGGAGGAAAAAAGATTATTCCTGCAAATGTTATTACAGGGATGAATTCTTCTCAAGTATTAGATTTCTTTGATATGCAATTAAGTTCTATTAATATAGCTTCTTTAAAAAGTGATATGGTTGCAGAATCATTATATTATACAGATGATGAAATAAATAAAATGGAAAATGGAGAATCAGAAGAAACAAGTTATTTTGACTACACGTTATTATGGGAAGATGAAAACGGTGAAAAAAGATTTGATAGAAACTTACCTCTTTTAAACCGTAGTTTAGATGGTTATACTTGTGGTAACGGGGTTCATTATCTCGGAGGATTTAGTGGTACAGGTAAATCTACTATATTAATAAATATTATACTAGGATTAGTAACAACAAGTGACGAAAAAGTAATATTAGTAAGTAATGAACAAAGAAGTTCTTATTTTAAAAGAATACTTATATCTTATATCGCTCAATCTGTATTTAAATGCTATACTTTAGACAGAACAAAGGTTAAACATTTTAATTTTACAGATGAAGAAAAAAAAGCTTTTTATTTAGCTAATGAATTTGTTAAAGAAAATTTTACAGGTAAAATAACGTTCTTTTCCGTAGCAGAATTTAATATTGATAAAATATTAAGAGAAGCAAAAAGATTACATTTAGCAGAAGGATATAGTGTTTTATGTTTAGAAACATTTAAGAGTCAATCGGCTTTAGATAATTCCGTAGCAGATATGGTAGATAGTAGTAGAAAATTAGATATTTTCGAAAAAGAAGTAGGAATGAAGGTTATTCTACCTGTTCAATTAATGACTTCTTTAGAGGGTAAAGTTAGTTATTTAAATTCTAGTATGATAAGTAACAGTAAACAAATTAAAGAAGTTGCAAATAGTATTGTTCTAGTGAGAAAAGTACAAGAAAGAGAATTAGACCCTGACGATAAAGCTTTTTTAAAACCTTATGTATGGAGAACTAATAAGGAAGGGAAATTAGTAAAAAAATACTTAACTATTGTAGATGATCAGGATACTCCTAGAAGGAAATTAAAAGGAGACGATGTAGAGAAAGAATATACTCTCGATAAAAGAAAAAAATATCTTTTATGTTTTATAGATAAGTCTAGGGAATCTGATGATAATTCAAAAATTATTTTAATGGAAATGGTAGGGAGAATAGGGAAAATAAGAGATGTATGTTATGTGGATAATGTATATACGGGAATGTTTTATTAGGAGGAAATATGAATAAATATAATATCGAAAACGGAATGAAATTAATATTAAGAGATAACAATAAAGTTTTTTATGTAATAGATGGGTATGTGGGAAAATTCAAAAGAGATACTGACTATGGAGATATAATCGTGTTTCATGCTAGTTTAGATTTTTTCTTAGATTTTTACGAGGAAGATTTAACATATAAAAGTGATAATGAAAATTATGATATAATGGAGATTCATGATATGAAAGGTAAAATATTGTGGAAAGCAGAAGATGTTGATTTAAGAAATGTAAAATTGGGTGACCTAGTAAAAGTAAGAGATGGAGACGGGGAAGAATGGAAAATTAGAAAATTTGTAAAACGTATTCCTTTTGAACATAGTGAAGATATTTATGTCACACTAGATGAACATATGGAAAACACATTATTTTGGAAACAATGCAGAGTTTATAGAAAATAAGAAAGGGGAAATCATATGAGTGTCTTGCAGGATTTAAATAAAGAACAAGTAATAAATTTTGTAGAAGAAATTCTTCAAGGACATTGTGTAAATAGAGAAGGATATAATAACAATGCTATATTTGAGTCATTTTGTCATGGTAGTACTTCTCCTAAATTATATTACAACGAAGATACTCATAATTTCTTTTGTTTTTCTCATTGTGGCAATATCGGTAGTCTTGCTGATCTAACTATGAGAATAAAAGAATGTGAGTTTAAAGAAGCGATGAGTATAATAAATTCTTATTTTGGGATTAGTGGTAAATATCACAGAAAAGGAGTAGGAAGAAGGTCAAGAAATAAAACCCAAAAAAGAGAGATTAATATAAATGAAGTTGAAGTACCTTCTTTACCTTCACAAAAAAAACCTTTTGCTTATAGAAGATTCCCTCTTAAAAGGTTACCTATGTGGGAAGAAGAGGGGATAATATTTAGAACTTTAAAAAAATACGATATAAGATATGATGAAATAGGAGAAAAAATTATTATTCCTCACTTTTCATGGGATAGTGGAAATATTATAGGAGTAAGAATTAGAAATTTAAATAAAGAGATAGCAGATGAATTTGGAAAATATGTACCATTTTACTTTAAAGGTCAAATGTATGCTCACAGCTTAAAATATAATTTATATGGGTATTGGCAAAATAAAGAGGCGATACAGAAAACAAAAATAGCAGTACTTTTTGAAGGAGAAAAAGGAACAATGCAACTTAATAGTTATCTTAAAGAAAATAATTCTGTTGCAGTTTGTGGTTCTAATTTAAGCTATGAACAAATAAAAATATTATTATTACTAGGAGTAGAAGAAATAGTATTTGCTTTTGATAAACAATATCAAAATAAAGAAGAAGAATTATTATGGAAGTGTAAAATAATCAAATTAGCTTATAGAATTCCTGAAAATATAAAGGTATCAATTATATGGGATTCTTTAGAAAATGGGTTATTAGAATATAAAGATTCTCCTACAGATAAGGGTAAAGAAATATATTTAGAGTTATTTAATAACAGAATAAATTTCAAGAATTTTGAGGTGGCGATATGAGGTATAAATTTTTAAAAAAAGGAACAATTCTCAAAAATGAAAAAAATATTTTTTTTATAGTATCTGACAGGTTTTATGACAAAGATGGTGTGCTTACGATACGAATAGATAAGGTGATAATATGAATAAAAACGATTTAAAAAATGGAATGAAATTTGTATTAAGAAATGGCGAAACAAGGTATATAATAGAAGATGATATTTACATAAAAGAACGTTGTAAAGAACTTAAATTTGTATATAGTTTAAACAATTTCAAAGAATATATTAAAGATGATATGTTTTATGGATTGAATAATGAATATGATATAATGAAAATATATGATTCAGAGAATAATTTATTATGGGAAAGAACGGAAGTAGATTGGAGGAAAATACCAAAAGATACAAAGGTTTTAGTAAGAAACTATGATTACGGAGGTTGGTATAAAAGGCATTTTGCGCATTATAAAGAAGGGCTTATATATTGTTATGACTGTGGTGCTGATTCATGGGTTACTAAAAACACAACGGCATGGGAATATGCTAAATTAGCAGAAGAACCTAAAGATGAAATAACAGCGGGAAAATTGCGAAGCTTATACAATAATATGTGTGAAGAGTATCACAGTTGTTGCAGTTATTGTAGATATAAAAAATCACGAGAAAATTGTGAATTTCAATGGTTGTTAGATAATTACAATGTTTCGCCTAAATAGGAGGTATAATATGAATTGGAAAAATGGAGATAAGTTTAGAATAATAATTAAAAATAACACACAGGCAAAAACAGAATTTTTTAACGAGAGTTTTACTTTATGGAAAGACCAAGTTGTAGAATGTATCGCTTGTGGTTATACGGAAAAATATATATGTGTAAAAAATGATACCAAAGTTTATAAAATTTATTATAAAGATATGAAAAGTATAGTTAACATAACAAAAGGAACATATATATTATTTGGTGAAGAAGGTAATATAAAAGAAACTAATAAAGAAACTGTATACGATTATCTTAATACAGGTGTATTTTGTGGGTATGACGAAGAATACCCTTCACATTAAGGAGTGGTTGAATGATAAACATAAGAAATAAAGTATTTTTAAATAGTCTTTCAGAAGATGTGGAAAAAAATATGTTAGAAATAAGAGACTTAACTAAAAAAGAAGCTCTTAGCCTACTTTTGGCAAATGATGAATTTGAAGAAAATGTTGAACATTATAAAAATCTAAATAAAGGTATAGATTTTTTATTAAATGCTATGGCTAACGAAGATAATATAGCAATACAAGTGGATAGTGATGCAGACGGATATCTATCAGGAGCATTAGTATATCAAGTTATATACGATGATTTTGAATATGAAAATGTAACTTTTATTCTTAATGAAGGAAGAGAACACGGATTTCAACTTAGAAATTTAGATACCCTAGTTAACAATAATATTAAATTATTAATTATACCTGATGGTGGAAGTGTTGAATTTGAACCATTAGAAAAAGTTACTGATAAAGGTATTCAAGTTTTAATATTAGACCATCATATAATAGAAATAGGAGATAAATTAAGGGGCATAGAAGAAAATGTAGCGCTTATTAATAACCAAGATGGAAGTGTTGAAAATATTTATCTAAGCGGTTGTGGAGTTAGTTATAAATTTTGTAAAGAATTAGTAGAATGTTGTGAAGGAACAATAGGAAATAAATATTTAGATCTGGTTGCTGCTTCATTAATCTCTGATATGTGTGATATGAAATATTCTTATGAAAATAGATATTATTTAAATGTTGGCTCTAAAATGACTAATATTACAAATCCATTTTTAATAGAAATGGCAAAAAGTATGAAAAAAAGTAAAAAAGATAAATTTACAATTGAGGATTTTGGATTCGGAATAGCACCAGTAATAAATGCTACTATTAGACTAGGTAAAAAAGAAGATAAAGAAAATTTATTTAATGCTCTTATAGGAGTAGATGAATTAATTCCGCACAGAGGTAAAGCTGTAACTTATCCTGTTAAAGCTAGATTAATGGGCGCAAATCTTCAAAAGAAACAAAAAGAAGAAAAAGTTAAAATTGCAGAAATGGTTAAAGAGGAAATTGAAAAAGAAGGTTCACAAGGAAATACAGTTATAATATATATAGACAAAGAAAAGAAAATAGATAAATCTTTGAGAGGGTTAACTTGTAATCAGTTGCTAGACTTTTATGAAAGACCAATACTGCTTGGTAGCATTGATGAGAGTGGATTTGTAAGAGGTAGCGCTAGAGGGTATGGAGAAATGGATTTTAAACATATATGTGAAAGTACGGGATTATTTGAGTATTGTAATGGTCATGACAATGCTTTTGGTTTTAGTATCAAAGAAGATAAGATAAAAGAATTTTTAGAATATGTAAATAAAAATATAACTATAAAAGAAAAAAGTATTAATGTAGAAAAAGTCTATGATGAATTTGTTCCTAAAGATGATGTTAAAAAAATAGTCTCTTATGAAAATTTATGGTGTCATGATATTAAACCTCCTCTATATTTAATTAAAAATGCAGAATTTAGAATTGGAGATATTAAGAAAATAGGTACAAGTACTTATGAGTTTGAAAACAAAGATATGAAAATAACTAAATATTTTTGTAGTAAAGCTTCTTATAAAGAATTAGTAGAAGATAAGTACGATGATGATTATATCACCTTAGATGTTTTAGCTGAATTTAGATATAAATTTGGGAGAAAGATTATCATAAAAGAATGGGAAAAAATAGAATAGATACTTGACAACATTGTTAAAAAATGGTATAATAATAGTATAAATAAGAGAGGAGAATAATTATGAGAATAAAAGTAGGAAATTTTGAAGTAACTCAATGTCTTGAGTGTCCATCTTGGAGACCTTATATAGCATATAGTAATATAGGATATTGTGGGAGACTTAGAAAGGATGTTCCAAGAGAAGTGACTGCTGTGAGATATGTTATTTGGGAAGAATGTCCTTATATCAACAATAAAGAGGAGGATAAATAAATGGATAATAAAAATTTTAGAATTTTAATAGATATGGATGATGTTATAACTTGTTACCTCGAAGATGTTATTAAGGAATATAATAGAATATATGGAACAAGCCATTCAATAGAGGAAATTACCTCTTGGGAGATACCTAGTAGTTTTGAGTATGGATTATTTTCAGTACATAAAAAATCAGATATTTTAACTACAATTACTCCTAAATTAGATAGCATAGAATATATTAATAAATGGATTGATGAAGGATATGATGTATTTATAGTATCAGATTGTTGTAATTGTGCCGAATCATATGGAGAAAAACTTAAATGGCTAGAAATTCATATTCCGAAATTTGATTTATCTCACTTTATACCTTGTAAAAATAAATACGTTGTGCAAGGGAATGTATTAATTGATGATAACTTAGATAATCTTAATAAATGGAGTTTAAATAATCCATATGGAATGGATTTATTAATGACTGCTCAACACAACAAACAGATTCAAGATGAAAGAAGAATTGATAACTTTAAAGAGGCAGATGATTATATAAAGACCATACAATTTTTAATGTCTTTAGGAGAAGAGGTAAAGACATTAAATAAAAAATTAAAATAGGAGTGATTTAAAATGTATCACAATTATCACAAACATAGTCATAAAGGCAATATAGGGGTTCAAGATAGCACTACTAAAGCGCAAGATTACATAAATAGAGCTATCGAATTAGGACATACAACAGTATTTTCAACAGAACATGGTTTTCATGGAGATATATTTGAGTTAAAAGATTTAATAGATAGAAAAAATAAAGAATTAGATGATGATAAAAAATTAAAAATGATTGTTGGTTGTGAATTTTATTATGTTGATGATATATCTGAAAAAGAAAGATATAACAATCATTTAGTTATTATAGCACTTAACGATAATGGATATAGACAAATAAATGAAGCAGTAACAATAGCATATCGTGAAGGATTTTATTACAGACCTAGAATAGACAAAGAGATTTTATTTAAAATATTCAACCCAAAAGATGTAATCGTAACAACAGCTTGTATAGCAGGTATATTGTCTAGGGAAGATTCAAAAGAAATAATTAAAGAATTTCATAATCATTTTAAAAACCACTTCTTTTTAGAGGTTCAAAATCATAATGAAGATAAACAAAAAACAATAAATAAATTAGCAATCAAATATAGGGATGAATTTGGTATTAAATTGATTCACGCAAACGATTCTCACTATATATATCCTCAAGATTCATATTATAGAGATATGTATTTAAAGGGGAAAGGTATTAATTATCCTGACGAAAGTACATTTATATTAGATTATCCAAGTGAAGAAACAATCGTTGAAAGATATAAAATTCAAGGAATATTATCAGATGAATTAATTAAAGAATCATTAGATAGCACATTAATTTTTGATGAAGCAGAAGAAATAACTATAATTAATTATGAAATAAAACTTCCTAGCATATCTAAAAATCCTAAACAAGAATTCGAGGATATATTAGATAAAGAATGGAAAAAAGAATTAGCTATAATTGATAAAAATAGAATAGAAGAATATGTTGAAGCTATAGAGTTTGAAAAAAATATAGTACATGAGACTAATATGGAAGATTATTTTATTATAGATTATAAGATAGTAGAAAGAGCGATAAATAAATATGGTGGATATTTAACTAAAACAGGAAGAGGATCAGCAGTTTCATTTTATATCAATAGATTGTTTGGATTTACAGAAGTTGATAGATTAAAAGCACCTGTTCCTCTTTACCCAACAAGATTTATGTCTAAAACCCGTATTTTACAAACTAAGAGTTTACCAGATATAGATTTAAATGTAATAGACCAAGAACCATTTATAAAAGCAACAGAAGATTTATTGGGAAAAGAAAACTGTGCATGGATGTTAAGTTATAAACCCTTACAGGATTCAAGTGCTTTTAGATTATGGTGTAAGGCTTTAGGAATGGAAAACGATGATTATAATGAGATAGCAAAAAAACTAGACGATTATAGAGACGATAAAGAATGGGCAGATATTATAGAGGAAAGTAAACATTTTATAGGTGTTGTTGAAAGTGTTTCTCCTAGTCCATGCAGTATGCTTTTATATGATAAACCTGTTGCTAAAGAAATAGGGATAATAAGAACAAAAGAAGGATATTGTTGTCTTTTGGATAAAAATTATTGTGATAAATATAAATACCTTAAAAATGACTATCTAATAGTTAATGTATGGGAAATAATAAAATCTACTTGTGATTTAGTGGGAATTAAAGTACCTACAATAAATGAGTTAGAAGAAATGTTAGATGATAAAACTTGGGAGATATATGAAAAAGGTTTAACTTGTACTATTAATCAAGCAGATTCAGAATGGGCAACAGAATTAGTATCAAAGTATAAACCTAAAACCGTAGCAGAGCTATGTGCTTTTATTGCAGGTATACGTCCGGGATTTGCTTCTTTATTAAATAATTTTATAGAAAGAAAACCTTATAGCACAGGTGTTGAAGAATTAGATGAACTTTTAAAAGAAAGTTATCATTATATGATGTATCAAGAATCTATAATGAAATATTTAGTTTGGTTAGGTATTCCTGAAGATGAAACATATGGGATTATTAAAAAGATATCTAAGAAAAATTTCACGCAAGAGGAAATAGATAATCTTAAACAAGTTCTTCTTAAAAACTGGATTGCTCATATAAATGAAGAAAAAGGTTTTTCAAACACATGGCAAGTAATAGAAGATGCCGTTAGATATGCTTTTAATTCTGCTCATAGTTTATCATATACATATGATAGTTTATTTGGAGCATACTTAAAATCTCATTATCCTTTAGAATATTATACGGTTGCATTAAATAAATACGAAAATGATAAAAACAGAACTCCTAGACTTATAAATGAATGTAAACAATTCGGCATTAAATTACAATCTCCTAAATTTGGATATTCTAAGGCAGAATATTTCTTTAATAAAGAAACTAATGCAATATATAAAGGTGTCGGTTCTATTAAATATCTAAATGAGCAAAAAGCTAATTTTTTATATGAATTAAGTCAAAGTAAAAAATATGAAACTTTTACGGACATATTATATGATGCTAAAGAAATAGATAATAGGTGTCTTGAAATATTAATAAAATTAGGATATTTTTCAGAATTTGGTGGTATAAACAAGCTTCTTAAAATTTTTAAATTATATAAAAAGAAAGGTAATAAAAAAACAATGTCTAAAACTAAAGATATTGAATTGTATGTTACTTATAAAGAGATTGCGGAAAAAAATGCTCTTAAAAAAACTGCTAAAATTTTAACTATGAACTACCGTTCGTTTATACGAGATGTGGAATTATTCTTAGAAGATACAAAAGATGATATTATCCAATTAATAAAAGATGAAATAAAATATACAGGCGGATTTAATGCAATCCCTTATACCCAAATGGATAAAAATGCTTGTTTCATATCTGAATTAAAAATTTTTAAATATAATGTCGAGATTGAATTGTTTTGTTTTTATAGTGGAAATATAAAAATATTTAAAATG
This sequence comes from uncultured Candidatus Melainabacteria bacterium, assembly GCA_937898445.1. GTDB lineage: Bacteria > Cyanobacteriota > Vampirovibrionia > Gastranaerophilales > Gastranaerophilaceae > Stercorousia. The sequence goes on from CALEJY010000004.1 coordinate 15,953, forward strand.
AATAAGCAGCTATATAATCAATGCCCATTTGTAGTAGGAGAAGTATTATATTTATATGGATTTGTCCCTAAAAGAAGAAAAAAAAGTAATACCGTTGATTTTTATATTACAGATTTTGAGGTAGCATAAATATAAATAAGAAAGAGTTGATAATTATATGAACAAATTAGTATGTAAAGTTTGTGGAAGAGAATTGAAACATAAAAATAAAAAAATGTTATGTGATAAACATTTAAATGAATATAATGAGTTTGGGTTTTGTATAACAACAAGTGATAGAATGGAAAATGAACCCAATGAAATTAGAATCCACAATGATTATGCAGAAATTGTTCTATACGACATTTATCAAGAGGAGATAGAGGAAAAAATTTTAATAGATGTAGAAGATGTAGATATAGTAAAAGATATTGTTTGGAAAAAGGTAGGGAAACATATAGTTGGTTCTACCGATAGATATACTTTTGATTTACCTAGTCTTTTAATTGATAGTGATAATAAAATTGAATATGTCAATGGAGATGTATTGGATAATAGAAAAGAAAATTTATCTATAATAGAAAAGAAAAAATTTAAACATCACTTTGCTAATAATAAAAAATACAAAAATAAAGTAGTTATAACCTCTTTAGGTGGTTCAACAGAAGATGTTACAGGTTCGTGCTTTGCTATTGATTATCCATTGGATAATGGAGGAAGAGACCTGATCCTATTAGAGTGTGGGAGTATACAGACAAATAGAATGGTAGAAGATTTTAATGCTAATAAAAAAATGATAGAAAATATACCATTTAATTTAGCAAGCAATATATTTGTTTGCCATGCCCACCAAGACCATTTAGGTAATATTCCTAGTGGAGTAACAAGAGGATTTAATGGTAATGTAGTTACAACATATGAAACTTCGCAATTATTAAAACCTATGCTAGTTGATTCAGCTTTTATCCAAAGAAGAAATGTAATGAGCATGAACAATAAAGGTAAAAAATATGAAATGTTATATGATGAATCTGATGTTTTTAGGATTTTAGATAAAGTTAAAATATATGACAAAGAAGTTATTCACAAAATCAATTCTAATTTATCTTTTAGATTTGTTTCTAATAATCATTGTTTTGGTAGTACTTCTTTAGAAATATTTATAAAAAAACCAAGTGGTAGAATAGTAAAAATATTTTATTCATCTGATTTGGGTTCTAGCTACAATCAACAATATAAACCTTATTGTGATGAAAGAAGAAATGTTCCTAAAGCAAATATCGCAATTTTTGAAAGTACTTATGGAGACAGAGGATTTTCAAAAAAAGATGTAGAAAAAGATGTAGAAGGATTACTTAATAAAATAAGAGAAGTAACTTATAAAGGCAATAGAGTGCTTATTCCTTGTTTTAGTTTTGATAGAAGCCAAGCTATAATGGATTTATTATATCATACTTTTAAAAACGAAGAAGAATTTAAAAATATTAAGGTTATAGTAGATTCAAGATTGACTAATGAAATAAATAAGGTTTACGAAAATACACTACAAGGAGAATTATTAGACCGTTGGAGAGAAGTAATGTCTTGGGATAACTTTACTTTTATTGATGAATATAAAAAAACAGAATTAATAGCAAGACAAACAAAAAGCCCTTGTGTTATAATTTCTTCTTCAGGTATGTTGGCAGGTGGTCATTCAGTTGCATATGCTAAACATATATTACCTAGAAAGCAAGATTGCATATGTTTTATAGGATATTGTTCTGAAAGAACTCTAGGAGGCAAAATTCAAAGAGGTGCTAAGTCTGTAACAATAGAAAATAAAAGTACTCCTATAAAATGTGAAGTTAACATATATAATAGTTTTACAGGTCATATACAAAGAAAAGAGTTGATTTCTTATATGAAAGGCATTAATTGTAGTAGAATTTTAATACATCATGGTTCAGAAGATGCGAAAGCTCAATTAAAATTTACAGCAGAAGAAGAATTTTTATTTAGCGGAATAAGTAAAAAGATAGGAATCATTAATAAAAAGAATAACTATTTTGTTATTTAAGTTAGCAACAATATTATATTAAATGGTAAGAAGGAGATAGCATGGATATACCAAAGATGCCTAATAAATATAAAGGTAAAGAAAGAATTGCGCACCACAAGGATTACGATTTAAAAAGTAGAGACTGGACTAGAGAAGAAGAGGATTGGTTATGGAATTTATATAAAAAAGGTTACACAATTAAACAATGTGCTTTTTCTTTAGATAGAGGAGAGGTAGCTACAGGAATAAAATTAAAAAGACTTAAAAAAAGATATAATGAATATAATGAAACACATCTTAAAGACAAATATGAAAGCAATTTAGAATTTATTAATTTGTTAGGTAAAAATGTGACTGTTTTAGATGTGTTTTGCGGTGTATATTCATATTATGAAAAAAGAAAATTTAATGTCGTGACTAATGATAAAGATAAAAAAATAGATGCCATGTACCATATGGATGCAGATAAATTTTTAGATTTTATAATCTCTAAAGGAGATAGATTTGACATTGTAGACTTAGACCCTTTTGGAGCGAGTATAACATATTTAGAAAAAGCATTAAAAATAGCAGATAAAGGATTAATAATGACATTAGGAGAATTAGGACATAGACGTTGGAAAAGACTAGATTTTATAGGTAAGCATTACCCCAATATAACTAAAGTAGAAGATATAACAATAGATAATATGATAGAACATATTATTAATCATGCTAAAGAATTAGGGTATACTTTAGAGGTTGTTATAAAAAAAGATTGGGGTAATATAGGTAGAGTTTATTTTAAAATTATTGGTAAAAATAGTTGACAACACTATTAAAAAAGAGTATAATATAACTATAGAAAGGATGATAATATGAACGGACTTTCAAGAGAACAATTATTAGAAAAACTTAATGATTTATATGTTACATTGGACGAATATGAAGAAATGGAAAAAGATTATATAGATTTAAAAGAAGATATGAAGTTTTTAGAAAAAGAACACAATGAATTAGAAGGAAAATATGATGATTTAAAATGGGATTATGATAGACTACAAGAAAATTATGATGAGCTACAAGAAAATTATTATATCCTAGAAAGAGAATGTGATGAATTAAGGGAAAAAATATGAGAATAAAATCTAAAATAACTAAAATAAATAGAAAGGAAATGAAGCTATCAATGTTTGTAATTAAAAGAAATGGTTCTATTGAAGAATTTGATAAAGAAAAGATCAGGGTGGCAATAAGGAAAGCATTAGTTGAAACAAAAGAATGTGATGATTCTCAAATAGTAGCAACTGATGTTTGCGAAGAAATTGATGAAGTATATATAGATATAGAAGATATACAAGATTTAGTTGAATTTAAACTTATGGAAAGAGGTTTAAAGAATACTGCTAAAGCTTACATACTTTATAGGGCAGAAAGAAATAGAATAAGAAACCAACATCCTTTAGACGAAAGTGTTCTAGGGTTAATAAATTATACTAACAAAGAAGTTCTTACAGAGAATTCAAATAAACAGGGACAAATAGTTAGTACTCAAAGAGATTTGATTGCAGGTGAAATAAGTAAATACATAGCAAAAACACAAATGATACCTCAAGATATAGTAAAAGCACACGATGAAGGCATTATACATATCCATGATTTAGATTATTATATTCAAAGTATAAGCAATTGTGAGTTAGTTCCTTTAGATAAAATGTTCGAACAAGGAACAGTTATAAATAAAAAATTAATAAGAACCCCTAAGTCTTTAAGGACTGCAAGCACATTGGCGACACAAATAGCAACACAAATTAGTTCTTTTACATATGGAGGACAAACAATGAGTTTGTCCCATTTAGCACCATATGTAAGGGTTAGTGAAAACAAAATAAGACAAGAAGTTGTTGAAGAAATGGCATTAGTTGGTGTTCGTTTGAAAGAAGAAGAACTCGAAACATTGGTAAAAAAAAGATTAAAAAAAGAAATTAAAGATAGTGTTCAGACTTTTAATTATCAGATATCTACAATGAATTCTACTAATGGGCAATCTCCGTTTATATCTCTTTGTATGTATTTAAATGAAAATCCTGAATATAAAAAAGAAACCGCTATGTTAATTGAAGAATTTTTAAATCAAAGAATAGAAGGTATGGAAAATGAGTTTGGGGTTAAAAGTACTCCTACTTTTCCTAAGCTGTTATTCTTTTTAGATGAAGATAATATGTACCCCGATTCTGAATATTACTATCTAAAACAATTAGCAATTAAATCTACTTCATTAAGAATGGCTCCGGATTATATTTCTGTAAAAAAAATGAAAGAAAAATACGGATATGCCTTCCCATGTATGGGTTGTCGCTCATTTTTATCTCCTATATTAGATGAAGAAGGAAATCCATTTTTCTATGGAAGAGGAAATGTAGGAGTTCAAACAATAAATTTACCATATATTGCAATACTTTCTAATAAAGACATAATAAAATTTTGGGAAATATTAGATGAGAAATTAGATTTATGTAAAAGAATGGGAATATTAAGATACGATAAATTTAAAGGAGTTAAAGCAAATGTTGCACCTATTTTATGGCAACATGGAGTATTTGCTAGATTAAATCCTAATGATGAAGTTCTTCCTATTATTAAAAAGAATTTCACCGTATCTTTGGGTTATAGTGGTATATATGAAGCAGTTAAATATCTTACAGGAAAATCTCATACAACAAAAGAAGGCTATGAGTTAGCTATGCAAATAATGGAACATTTAGAAAATAAAACTAAAGAATGGAAAAAAGAAACTGGTTTATTATTTGCTTTATATGGAAGTCCTCAAGAATCAACAGGTGGGTTATTTGCTAATAAAATTAAAAAACAATTCGGAGAAATAAAAGATATAACAGACAAAGGATTCATTACTAATTCATATCATGTAGATGTTAGAGAAGAAATTAATGCTTTTGATAAGTTAGAATTAGAGGGAACACTTCAAGACCACTCATTAGGTGGAGTAGTATCATATGTTGAAACCTATAATATGAGTAAAAATCTTAAAGCATTAGAACAACTTATTGATTTTATGTATATCCATAATATATATGCAGAAATAAATTTTGAATCTGATGTTTGTGGAAAATGTCATTATAATGGAGTTATGGAATACGATCTGGATAATGATGTGTGGATATGCCCTCAATGTCATAATGATGACCAAAGCAAACTTTCTGTTGTAAGAAGAACTTGTGGTTATCTTGGAGAAAATCAATGGACAAAAGGCAGAGTTTTAGACATTTTAAATAGAGTAAAACATTTGTAAAAAAATAGAGGAGGAAATCCTCCTCTTTATAAAGGTGATTATATGAGATATGCAGACATAAAACCGAATGATTCGGTAAATGGAGAAGGAGTTTGTGTTTCTTTATTTGTTCAAGGATGTAATAATTTTTGTGAAGGCTGCTTTAATAAAGAAACATGGGATTTTAATGGTGGGAAACCTTTTGGTGGTAGAGAGTTACAATATATCAAGCGCTCATTAACTGCTAATAACATTAAAAGAAATTTTAGTGTATTAGGTGGTGAGCCTTTACATCCTAAAAATATAAAGGAAGTTAAAACCATAATTAATGAAATTAAAACATTTGATAATTCAATTATGGTTTATGTATGGACAGGATATTTATTTGAAGATTTATTAAATAAATATGGAAAAGGTATATTTAATAATATTGATGTTTTAATTGATGGGAAATTTGAAATCACTAAAAAAGATTTAACTTTAAGGTTAAGAGGGTCATCTAATCAAAGAATTATAAACGTTCCAAAATCTATTAGTGAAGATAAAGTTATATTATTTAAGGTATAGGCGAAAAACGATTAAAGAAATAAAAGGATATCCAAATTATTTTATAACAAAAGATGGTAGAGTTATATCTAAAATGAATAAAACTCCAAGAGAACTATGTCAATGAGTAGATAGTACTGGATATAAACAAGTAATAATGTATAAAGATAAAAGAAGGCATTATAAAAGAGTTCATCAGTTAGTTGCAGATGCTTTTGTTGAAGGTAAATCAGAAGAAAGTTGTATGATTAATCATATTGATAGTAACAAGGTTAACGACAATTTTAAAAACTTATAATGGACTTCTAACAAAAAGAACACTCAACACACATATGATAATGGTTTATATAGGAGTACTTATAAATGTAAAGTAAAAGCAATTCATAAAATAACGGGAGAAGAATTTATTTTTAGGTCAATTCGTACTTGTGCTAAAGAATTAGGTTTAAATAGAAAAACATTGTCTGAAATATTAAAAAAAATAAAAATAATAACTATGATTATTATTTTGAATATATGGATTGAAATTTAAAAGGAGTGATTTTATGGTTTTATTATTTGTAGATAGCAAATATGAATATTTTAAAGAGTTAACAGGAGAACGTTGTTTCTTTAATTTTGATAAGGATGGAAGAATATTGTTACATTTCTTTAAAAGCGAAAAATATATTAAATTAAAAAAGAGTGGAGACCTAGTATATACAGGAGAATATGCGGTTTTAAGAGACGAAGATAGCATATTTATACTTAAAGATGCAAATAGTAACAACTTAGAAGGAGAATAAATATGTTTTATGATATAAGAAATATATTTTATGAAGCTACAGGAATAGATTTAAATGAATGGACTTTAGTTACAAAAATTAAAGCCAAAAGGATAAAAACACCTCAAACTTCTTCACCATTTCCTTTAATAGAAATGACATTATGGACACATCCTATTCCAAAAGAAAGTATGGTTGTAATATGTGGCGAATTAGGTAGAATTGCAAGGAGACTATTGGCAAACGATGGTATAAATTGTACGATTCATAAAAATATGAAAAATTATATTGCAATAAATGTTTCTTGGGAATCTAATGTAAGGTTAGTTGAAATATTATACGAATTTGTTAAGAAAGGATGATTTTATGAAAAAAATAATAATTTTATTAGGAGCATCTGCTACTGGTAAAGATACGATAGCAAAACATATATGTAAAAAATATAATATCCCAATAGCCATATCTTATACTACAAGACCTATGAGGGAGAAAGAAACTCAAGGAGTAGAATATTACTTTATATCTGACGAAGAAATGGATGAAAAATTTAAAAATGGAGAAGTAATTGAACATACTTCTTATTATATCCAATCAGAAAATGTAACCTATAGATATGCTAATGTCGTAGAAGAATTTGAAAAAGGTGATTATGTATTAACTATATTAAATCCTCATGGATTGGCTCAATTTAAAAAATCTCAATATAAAAATAATCTAGTATCAATTATGCTTGATTGTAATGATAGAACTAGGTTAATCAGAAGTTTGACTAGAGACGATAAAGTTAATGTAAAAGAAGTTTTAGATAGATATAAAAGAGATGAATTAGATTTTGTAGAAAATAAACCTAACGTAAATTATGAAATTAGAACAGACAGACCTTTAGAGGAAGTCTTTAATAGTATAGATAAAATAATAAAAAAAATATTAAAAGGAGAATAACATTATGGAAATAACAGTTTTAGTCACAATTCTTATAGTTATATGGGGAGCAATAAGTTTAATAAGCTTTTTTACAGGAAAATATATAATAAATAAATCTTGTGAAGATAGAGAACTTATAGAAACGTTAATGAAAACAAAAAAAGGTAAAGACATATTAATAGCTTTTGGCAATACTTTTAGTGTGGCAATTACTTGCTTAATACCATTAGTACATATACTTCCTTTAATAGGATTTACATATAGCTTTATAATAATGAAAAAAAATTATGATTCTTATAGAAGTTTAGTTATAAGTGCCGTAAAAGAAATAGAAGAATGTAACGAGTAATATGAAATGAGATTTATATATGTTTATTGATAACGTTAGATATTTGAAAGGAGAATAATATGATGAAAATAATAATTTTAATATATCTTTTAGTAACATTAATTTGTTTAATTTTAATAAAATTATTAAGTGTAAAATTGTCTAAAAATAATTATTCTAAAGAGATATTTTCTATTTATTTTGATAGCGAAGAATTAATAAATGAAGCAACAAAAAGTATGAGAACGCCCTCTTTTAAAGAGATAATTAAATGTTTTATACCTATATATCATTTTTATACTATGGTATTAGCTATATTAAGCCTTATATATGTGAATAAAGTTCCAAATGTAATCAGAGATATAGCAGAAGAATTAAGAAAGGAAGAAATTGCAAAAAAAATGGAGAAATATTATGGCAAAAAATAATAACAAAATAGGGAAGAACTTTGAGATCAGGTTATCCAATAAATTTAATGAATATAGAAAAAATAAATTAGCCTTTATATCTAAAGTACCTACTGATTGGGTAGTTATTAGAGGAGTAAAAGGCAAGATTGCTACGGCTTACCCTAGAGGTAAGTCGGAGTTCTTAGATTACTGTGGTTGTTTAAAAGATGGAGAAATAATATTTGTTGAAGCCAAAAGTTGTAACAATAACACCTCCTTCCCCTTGTCTAATATAAAACCTTATCAATTTGAATTAATAGAAGAATATTTAAACTATACAGATAAAGTTTATATGGTTGTGGAAATGAGACAGACAAATGAAACTTTTTTATTTAAAGCTCAATTACTTTTAAATTTTGAAGAAACTTATAATAGAAAAAGTATTCCTTTAAAATGGTTACAAGATAACTGTATTAAGGTTGATGATTTAGATATTTTAAAATATATAAAGGAGTAAAATATGCTTGAATTAAGATTAAAATTAAGAGTTACAAAAATTAAAAAGAAAACACAAGCAAGAGTTTTTAAAGATTTAAAAATAGGTGATGAAATTCTTTTATCTTCTACACTTGATAATTATGCAGGTTATCAAAAAATGTTAAAAGTAAAGAATCTCGTTACTGGAGAAGAAGATTTTAAATATTTTACTATTATAAGTAACATACTCGATAAATTTGAATTTGAAGAAATTTCATAAAAATACTTGACAACAATATTATATTATGATATAATATAAATATAGAAAGGAGTGATAGATATGAAATGGTGTAATTATTTCAATTGTTGGTTTGATGATTTATTTGATATATATGATGAAGAGGTAATCTTTAATGAATGTAGTGATAATATATTTATTGATGGATTTGGAGAATGCTTAGATTGTGATGGTTGTCAATATTGCGAAGATATAGATTAATATGAATGTATATTGGTCACTTACGGAATTAAAAGAATATTGTGAAAATTCTAAATGTAGTGATTGTGAAATATTGGATGCTTTAAATATCTGTTTGAAGGCTAAAGAATGGAATGTAAATACTAAAAGTTGTGGATTTTGTAAGTATTATGATTCCTCTAAGCCTTCAGGACGGGTATGTATTAAAAGAAAGTGTAGAAGTTTCCATTCAGTATCTTGCAATTTATATGAGGAGGTGAATAAATGAGCAAGTTTATAATGCTTGTAGGGTTGCCCCGTACTGGTAAATCAAGCTATGCCAAACAATATTTGTGGAATAATAATGATACAATAATTGTTTCTTATGACATTTTAGAAATACAAGAATATGGATATTTAAAAAGATTGACTGATAATAAATCTAATTTTATAGTTAATAAAGCAAAACAGCAAATAGTGGAAAATTTAAATAAAGGTCATACTGTTATTTATGATGAATCAAATATCACTAAAAAGGGTAGAGTAGATATAATTTCTTATGTAAAAGAAAATGTTAAAAATATTGAAATTAATTGCGTTTATTTTAAGAAAAAATTCCCGTCATCACATTTTATATTTAATGGGTTCGAAAATTTTGAACCGCCGCATATATCAGAGGGGTTTGATAATATTGAAAGGAGAGGGTAATATGGAAATAAAAATTCTTCAAGTAGGAGACAAGGTTAAAATAGCAGAGGATTTATCTAATAAGTATACGGATGTAGCAGATGGTATGATTCAATACGCAGGTCGTGTTGCTACTATAACAAAATTATGTGCCAAATACGACCCAATAAACTTTAAATTAGATATAGATAATGGAAGATATTTTTGGTATCCTGATGCAATGACTTTGGCAAAATAATTTAAGGAGAAAATATATGAATAGATTTGAATTTGATGATTATGATTATATATCAAAATTTAAAAAAAAATTTTTTAAAGAGCAATTAGATCAGCATAAAAATAATTTAGAATGGAGTGGTAATATGGATATAAAAATAAAATATTTTGAAGGAGCAAAAGAATTAGAAATAAATCCTAAAGGAAATATGATAGATGTATATTCAAATGAAAATATATTTATCCCTCAATTTGAAATGGAATTAGTTCGTCTAGGATTTGCTATGGAATTACCTAAAGGTAAAATAGCTAAATTACATCCTAGAAGCAGCACATTTAAAACTTGGGGTTGTATGTTGGCAAATAGTGTTGGAATTATAGATGAAACATATTGTGGAGATAATGATGAATGGTTAGCACCTCTTGTATGTATTAACCCTAAAGATGAAGTTTCCGTACCTGTTGACGAATTTTATTCTAAAAAACAATATGGTACATTTATAAGAAAAGGAGATAAAATATGCCAGTTTGAAATTACCGATGCTATGGAGATGCCTACATTTATAAAAGTAGATACTTTAGGTAACAAAGATAGACAAGGTATAGGTAGTACAGGCACTAAATAATATGACTAAAAAACAATTATATATATTACATGAATTAGTTATTAAAGAATTAAGAGAGATAAATCAAGAAGAACACTTTGTAAGTTCTAATGGAAATATATCTGATTCTGAATATTTTAGAATGAAAATAAATGAAGATTCATATAAAGAATTACTTATTCTTAAAGAATTATTAGAAGAACAATTTAAAAATTATAAGCAGGAGTAAAATATGAAAAATAAAATACTTGAATTTGTAAAAAATTTATTGGTTGGTATTATATTCTCAGCTTTGCTTACTTTATTAGGGGTATTTGTATGCAATACCTCATTAGGAATAATAATATTATTAATAGTATTATTATTCATATTCTGCTATGCCGTAGGATATTTAATAAGAATATTAATTAAATATTATAAAGAATATAAACAGGAGTGAAATATGAGAAAACTAAAACTTTTAACAAAATATAAACATTTTAAAGAAAAAGAGTATATGGTATTAGGAGTATCAACTCCAATATCGGAAGAATTTTCTTTTGCGATTGTTGCGGACCAAATCATGCCCGTAATACATACAGAAAAAGAAAGTTTTATAAATGTACTTATTACAACAGATTATAAAGATACAATGTATAGACATTTTAAAAGTGATTGGGACGGTAATTTAGTAATATACATGGCTTTATATGATGATTTCAAAATCTATGTTAGACCATATGATATGTTTATGAGTCTTGTAGATAAAGAAAAATATCCAAATATAAAACAAAAATATAGATTTGAAGAGATTTAGTAGGAGGTAATTATGGGCGATGAAATAATTAAAGTATTAAATCATTTAGGAGATAAATTTGGCATTGCTATAGACTGGAGTTCGACAAATGTCTTACCATATCTCCAAGACTTAATGAATAGAATTGCTAAATACGAAATATATACAAGTATTGCATATATTCTTCTATTCGTTATAGTATCAATAATATTATATTTAACTGTAAAATTTGTGAAACAAGAGGATATAGCGGCTCTTGCTCCAATAGCTTTATGTATTTGGTTAGCTATTTCAGGAATAGGTATTTTTGTTGAAGTTATGGATATTATAGAAGTAACTACTATACCTGAGAAATACGTTATAGATATGATAAAATATGAAACACAAGAGTAGGAGAATTATATGGAATTCAAAATAGGCGAGACTTATGGTGATAGTACCAGTTTATATTTTATATATTTAGATAAAACATATACTATAGGTGAATTTATTGATCAGGTACTTAAAGAAAGACCTAATGAATGGGGTTACATAAAAGTATTAGGAATAATAGAAAAATGTGAATATTCTAAAGGTAAATTATTAGATAATAAATTCACATCTAAAATATTATCTAAAAAGATAAAATATGTAGATGGTCATGGTGGATATGGATTAATGGATTATATTATTAAAATAGAAGAATAGGAGAATAATAAAATGAAAAAAATATTAAGAGAATACGAAAATATGAGATTTAGTATTTATAGCGATATATCAGATATAGATGCTTATAGACAAAATTATGAGGCAATTAAAAAATATTTTAATAAAGAAATATCTTTTGAGAAATTTTATTCTTTAATAGATGGATGCCCTCCGAATTGTTGTTATTGGTGTAATGATATTTGTGATGATTGCGATGTTAAAGGAGATTGTGAAGAATGTTGGAAGAGAGCATTGAAACAAGAATAGATATAAAAAAGTTGACAATATTATTAAAATTATTAAAATTTTGTTAAATTGGAATATTTTTGATACCGTTTTGCATATGCTATGATATATGTAGCATATATGTAATAGCTATAAAATAGCTAACTGGAATATATGCGGAATGTTCATATCGAATATAGCAATTTGGGTAGGATATGGGCATTTTTAAAAAGTATATAAAAGTATATAAAATTATACAAAAAAGGAATAAGAGCCGAGGTTTTGGCTCTTATTTTGGGTTAAAAAGGTTTATATAGATATAACGCATTTTTATAGAAAATGGTCAATGGCTAATCAAACTATCTATATAAACCATATACAAATTTAAAACACTCTTATATAATACATTAAAATCCAAATTTTGTCAATAATTATTTTGGTAATTTTACGATAAAAGAAGAATATCCTTTCTCTTCATTCCTAACCAAACATAATGCATGAAATCGCTTCAAATTAAGCATATCCGTCTCTGTATACCCTTCCTTATAGAATAATCCTTTTAATTCTTCAAAACACTTTATATCCGCTCCTGCAAGAAGAATAAAACTACAACCGCTGCTTAAAATCGCATCTTTACATTTTCTATTACATTGATTAAGGAAATGTAAACTTATTGTAGGTATAAAAGAATATTTTCTACATTCAGTTAATATATCTTGAAGAATTGTTTGTGCTGTTGGGAATAAGTTAATTTCATCAAAGAATATTTCTGTTCTAGTGTTTGAGCTGATCTGTTTTGATAACCATACTTTACTTAAATAAAATGTGGCAATTAAATCTCTAATATTTCTATTAGTAAAATCCTCTTCCCTAGCCTTTATTAATATAACTTTATTTTCAT
>CALEJY010000005.1 GCA_937898445.1 uncultured Candidatus Melainabacteria bacterium
CTTCTAAAATTCTCCAGAGGGATATTTTAGAAGTTGTTTTATATCTCTCTGGCTATTTTTTAGGGTGTACTAAGTTTTCAGTTCATTGACAAACTCATCGTCTTTCCTTTGCTGCGATTGGGCTTTCTCCTTTTCGTTGAGTATCTCCTAAAGTATTAGTAAACTTAGTACATTCCAAAAAATAATCAGAGAAAACTATTAGAAAAGTAATCGAAAGGAGGCTGTAAAGTGGCGAAACGCAAAGTTAACTTAATGGCAAATTCTGAAGACAAGCACTTTCGTCCTGCTTTAACACCAGATGCAAGGGAAAACCAAATGATATCTCTAGCAATGGATTTAGTTGAGCAACGTCTTCGTGACGGAACAGCTTCTTCAGCGGAAACAACTCATTTTTTAAAGCTTGCATCAAGTAAGGAACGATTAGAAATGGAAATAATGGAGCAACAAAAACAATTAATTGCTGCTAAAAAAGAAAATTTAGATTCTTCTCGTAGAATAGAAGAGCTATATAGTGAAGCAATGAAAGCTATGAGAAGCTATTCTGGAGAACCAAATAATAATCAGTTTGATATTCATAGTGATGGTAATAAACATGATTAAAAGAACCTATTCGGAACTTATTCAAATGCATTCTTTTGAAGATCGCTATAAATATTTAAAACTTTCTGGTTCTGTTGGTTTTCAAACATTTGGTTTCGATAGATATTTGAATCAAAAATTTTATAAATCACTAGAGTGGAAAAAGATTAGAGACTTTGTAATAGTTAGGGATAATGGATGCGATTTAGGATGTATTGATAAACCAATATTTGGAAAAATTCTAATACATCACATGAACCCTATTACAATAGAAGATATCTCTAATAATCCGGAAGATATTTTAAATCCAGAATATTTAATTTCTGTATCACTAGATACACATAATGCGATACATTATGGGGATGAATCCATATTTAATAAATATTTAGTAAAAGATCGATATAGTAACGATACTATACCATGGAAAAATAAATAATTAAGGAAAGGAGTATCATATGGCAGATACTGTATTAGATGAGAGTATATTAAACTCTATAAAAAAATTACTTGGTATAAGTACAAGTGAAACAGTATTTGACCAAGATATTACTATTCATATAAATACGACATTGGCTAATTTAGTGCAAATGGGTGTTGGTCCTTCTGAAGGATATATGATTACTAGTGCTGATAATAAATGGGATGAATTTTGTGGAGATGATCTACCGCTTTTAAATAATGTAAAAACTTATATATATTTAAAAGTTAAGTTAGCATTTGATCCACCACAGGTATCTTCTCTATTAGAAGCAATTAATTCTCAATTAAAAGAACTTGAATGGAGAATGTATGTCCAAAAAGGAGGTTATTAATTATGAATGATTATTTACAAACAAAAGAACTTTATCATCATGGTATCAAAGGCCAAAAATGGGGAATCATACGAAAAGAGTTACACAATAGCAAAAAAGAGTATGCCGCCAAAAAAGAAAGTGGCACCATTGGTTATGCATTAGGTGCAGTCGCTGGCGGTGCAGCAGGCATCGGTTTAAGTTTTTTATTGAATCGTTCCAAAGTTTTTAAAAAAGATTCCAAAGGTCTTTTTAGAGAAATTAGAACCGGAGAAACTTATGGGCATTCTATGGCGTCGGTTGGCAAAAGAACCGTGGGAATGGCATTTGTTGGTGCTATGCTTGGCAGAAAAATTGGAAAGTATCGTGCTATGAAGAAATCGCAAGCGGAAAGAGCTAGAGACGCAGCCTTTGACAATTTAACAAATAAACAAAAAATGGTAGTTCTTGAAAATCAACAATTGGGGCATTCTGGCATCAAAGGTCAACGTTGGGGAGTTCGTCGTTATCAAAATGAAGATGGGACTCTAACTGAAGAAGGTAAAAAGAGATACGGAACGCCCGAAGGATACAGAGCAGCTGCTGAAGAGGCTTCTGCCTTGGAAGAAGCTACTAAAAGCGCCTCAAGCGCGGCAAGCACTGCCGCATCCCTTCTTAGTACGCAACGAGGCAGTAAAGCAATTAGAAAAGATTACTCTAGTTTAAGTAATAAAGAACTCCAAGACAGAGTTAATCGACTTAATCTCGAACGTGCATATGGCGATCTTTCTGGAGATACAAAATATGTACAAACTGGGAAAGAAAAAACTCGTGAAATTCTTCAAACAGTTGGCGCCACATTGGCAGTTGCTTCAACTGCGATCGCAATTTATGAGCATTTACATGGATTTAAAAATGTTGGTGGTAAAAAGAAAGGTTAGTGCTAAGTGGAACAAGTATGAATGACTATTTGCAAACAAAAGAACTTTATCATCATGGTATCAAAGGTCAACGTCGGGGAGTTCGTCGTTATCAAAATGAAGATGGGACTCTTACAGATGCTGGTAGAAAAAGAGTAACAAATCATTTAGGAAAAATCGAGCCTGCTTATTATACGCATCGCGGATTTATAAAAGATAAAACAAAAACATATATATTTTTACGCAAAAATAATATAATAACTGATTCCGATGTCAAAAAGCAAAGAAAATTAGAAGATAAGTATATAGATGCTGTTAAAAAAATTAATTCTAATAAAAAAAAATTTTCTAAGACATCTGTCAATAGAATGGTATTAGTTAGTGAGCAAGAAAATCAAAAATTGAATAAAATGAAAAACGATATATTATTCAATTTAGGAAGCGTATCGATGAAATTTTTGAATACTAATGAAAGATCTATATTTAAACAACAAATGGCTCGAGAATATTTAAGAACTTTAATGTATAATGATGAAAAGTTTTATAAGAAAAACAACTAGGAGCTAACTTATGTCCCTTTCTAATACGGTTGTGCCGAAATACTATGGCCGTTTTAGAGATGCGGTCATAAATGGAGATATTCCGGTTTGCAAAGAAATTTCTATGGAGATGAATCGCATAGATCAACTTATTGCAAATCCTGGAGTATATTATGATGATGAAGCAGTCGAAGGCTTTATCCGTTATTGTGAAAACGAACTTACATTGACTGATGGAGGAGATTTGCATCTTCTGGATTCATTCAAATTATGGGCAGAGCAAATATTTGGTTGGTATTATTTTCTAGAAAGAACTGTTTTTGTTCCAAATCCTGATAATCATGGGGGGCACTATGAAAAACGATCGATTAAAAAGCGTTTAGTTAATAAACAATATTTAATAATCGCTCGTGGTTCTGCTAAATCAATGTATTTGTCATGTTTACAAAGTTACTTTCTTAATATTGATACAACAACTACATATCAAATCACAACTGCACCTACAATGAAACAGGCCGAAGAAGTTCTTGGGCCAATCCGTACATCTATAGTTCGTGCAAGAGGTCCTTTGTTTAAATTTTTAACTGAAGGCTCTATACAAAATACGTCTGGTTCAAAAGCTGATAGAGTTAAACTCGCCTCAACCAAAAAAGGGATTGAAAATTTTTTGACTGGATCTCTTTTGGAGATAAGACCAATGAGTATAGACAAACTCCAGGGTCTTAGGAATAAAATTGGAACAGTTGATGAATGGCTTTCTGGAGATACATCAGAAGATGTTATTGGTGCAATTGAACAAGGTGCTAGTAAAGTAGATGATTATTTAATTGTAGCAGTTTCTTCCGAAGGAACTGTTCGAAATGGCGTTGGTGATACAATCAAAATGGAATTGATGTCGATTCTTAAAGGAGAATATATTAATCCTCATGTTTCGATTTGGTATTATAAACTCGATTCAGTTGATGAAGTCGCTCATCCAGATTTATGGATAAAAGCAAATCCTAATCTTGGAAAAACTGTATCTTACGAAACATATCAATTAGATGTTGAACGCGCTGAAAAAGCACCAGCATCAAGAAATGATATTCTTGCAAAAAGATTTGGAATTCCTATGGAAGGGTATACATATTATTTTACATATGAAGAAACTTTACCACATAATAAACGCGAGTATTGGAATATGCCATGTGCATTAGGAGCTGACCTTTCACAGGGAAATGACTTCTGCGCATTTACATTCTTATTTCCAATTTCAGATGGAACATTTGGCATTAAAGTTCGAAGCTATATAAGTTCCTCTACTTTTGACAAACTTCCAGCCGCCATGCGTCTTAAATATGAAGAATTTATGAATGAAGGTTCATTGGTTGTTCTTGAAGGAACTATTTTAGATATGATGCAAGTTTATGATGATTTGGATAAACATATTCAAAATAGACAGTATGATGTTCGTTGCTTCGGATTTGACCCATATAATGCAAGAGAATTTGTTGAACGTTGGCAAAGCGAAAATGGACCATATGGAGTTGAAAAAGTAATTCAGGGTGCTAAAACAGAATCTGTACCATTAGGTGAATTAAAAAAACTTTCTGAAAACAGATTACTTCTTTTTGATGAAAAGTTAATGCAATTTGCAATGGGAAATTGTATAGCATTAGAAGATACTAATGGAAATAGGAAATTATATAAAAAACGTTATGAAGCAAAAATCGATAACGTAGCTGCTATGATGGATGCGTTCATAGCTTATAAATTAAATAAGGAGGCTTTTGAATGAGTACTAAAAAACGAGCGACTGCAAAAAAAGTAGTAAAAAACCCTCCATCAACAAATGGAACGTATATATATAAAGCTACTAGATCAGATTCTGGTGTAACTTTTGAGTGGGTTCTTGAATAAGGAGAAAATTCAAAATGAATTTACTAGATAGATTAAAGCATGCTTGGAATGCATTTACTGATAGTGGAGGAAATGATCCTCCATTTTATACATATTATCAACCAAGAGAATACTTAGGAATGTCATCTACATATAGACCAGATCGATTATATTTAACTCGTGGGCAAGAAAAGTCTATTATTAGTACTGTTTATAATAGAATAGCACTTGATGTTAGCGGAGTTGATATTCGGCATGTTAAAGTAGATGAAAATGAAAGATATTCTTCATTAATGGATTCTGGTTTAAATAACTGCTTAACATTTGAAGCGAACAAAGATCAAGTATCTCGATTATTTATTCAAGATATAGTTATGTCAATGTTCGATGAAGGATGTATAGCAGTTGTGCCAGTTGACACTAGCATTAATCCTAAAGAATCAAGTTCGTATGATATACTATCAATGCGTGTTGGAAAAATAATAGAATGGTTTCCTGACTATATAACAGTTGAAGTATATAACGATCGTATTGGGATAAAAGAACAGATAACCGTTCCCAAAAGTACAACAGCTATTATTGAGAATCCGTTCTATGCAGTTATGAATGAACCAAATTCAGTTCTGCAGAGGTTAATTAATAAGTTCAATCTTCTTGACGCTATAGATGCCCAATCGGGTTCTGGAAAACTAGACTTGATTATTCAGCTTCCATACGTTATAAAGACTGATATGCGTCGCGAACAAGCCGAGAAACGCCGCGCAGATATAGAGCAACAATTATCTAGCTCTAAATATGGTATTGCTTATACAGATGGCACGGAAAAAATAACACAGTTAAATCGTCCGGTAGAAAACAATCTAATGAAACAGATTGAATATTTGACGAGTATGCTATATAGCCAGTTAGGTTTGACATCTACTATATTAGATGGAACTGCCGATGAGAAAACTATGTTAAATTATACAAACCGTACTGTAAAACCAATAGTAAGAGCAATAACAGAAGAAATGAGTAGAAAATTTCTAACTAAAACCGGGAGAACTCAAGGGCAACGAATAATCTATTTCGATAATCCATTCGAACTAATCCCAGTAAGTAATTTGGCAGATATTGCTGATAAGTTTACAAGAAATGAAATAATGTCACCAAATGAAATTAGACAAATAGTTGGATTAAAGCCAATCCAAGATTCAAAAGCTGATGAATTACGTAATCGTAATTTAAATGAACAAGTAAATCAAGAAGTGGCTAATACTCAAATAGATGATACAACAGAGAATGCTAATGAAAACTCGGATAATAATACATTATACATTCCAGATACTGAATCATAGGAGGAAAATTCAAAATGGCAAAACCTGAAAAATATGATTTTAGTGGGTGGGCTACAAGAAATGACATCCGTTGTTCAGATGGCAGAACTATTAGAAGAGGCGCTTTTGCAGAACAAGATGGAACAACTGTTCCTCTAGTTTGGAATCATAATCATGCAGATGCTGATAATGTTCTTGGTCATGCTATATTAGAAAATAGAGATCAAGGTGTTTATGCATATTGTTTCTTTAATGATACCAAGCAAGGAAATAATGCAAAAGAATTAGTTACTCATGGTGACATTTGTTCTCTTTCTATATTCGCGAATCAATTAAAACAGAATGGCGGAGATGTTATTCATGGAGCTATTAGAGAAGTTAGTTTAGTTTTAGCAGGGGCGAATCCTGGCGCCAAAATTGAAAATGTTATGGCCCATGGTGATAATCCCGATGAAGAAGCTATTATTTATAATGACTCTGATGAAATAAATTTAGTCCATGCGGAGGAAAATACAAAAATGGAAGAAGAAAATAAAAATGAAGAAAAAACTGTTCAAGATGTCATTGATAGTATGACCGAAGAACAGAGAAATGTTACTTATGCACTCATTGGCGAAGCTATTGAAAGAACCAAAGAAGAAATGCAAAGTAATAAAACAAAAAGCAATGAGGAGGAAAAAGAAATGAAACATAATGCTTTTGAAAATGAAGAACAATCAAAGATTGACAACACTTTATCTCATTCGGAATTTATGGAAATTGTTTCCGAAGCTAAGAGAAAAGGTTCTATGAAGGATGCTTTCCTAGAACATAATATTACTAATATCCCATATCTTGCTCATAGTATTACTAATGTTGGAAATTTTTTCCCAGAATATAAAGCTGTTAGTAAAGTCCCAGAAATTGTCGACCGTGACCAAGAATGGGTTGGAAATGTTATGACTTCTGTTAAACATACGCCATTCTCTCGTGTTAAATCTTTTTATGCTAATATCACTGCCGACGAAGCTCGTGCTAAAGGTTATGTAAAAGGAAAACAAAAAGTTGAAGAAGTTATCACTGCTTTAAAGAGAACCACTGACCCACAAACTGTATATAAACTACAAAAGATGGATCGCGATGATGTTATTGATATTACTGATTTTGATGTTGTTGCTTGGTTAAAAGGCGAGATGAGAGGTAAACTCGATGAAGAAATTGCTCGTGCTATTTTAATTGGTGATGGTCGTTCTTCGTCTTCTGCTGATAAAGTTGACCCATTGAAAATTAGGCCAGTTTATCAAGATGATGCTACATATACGATTAAACGCACTTTAACAAGAGCTGCTGGTGCAGACGAATATGCTTTTGCAAAAGCTTTCATTAAAGACGTTGTTAAATCTCGTAAAGATTACAAAGGATCCGGTAATCCAACTCTTTATACAACTGAAGATATGTTAACTGACATGCTTCTAATTGAAGATACCACCGGTCGTGTTATTTATGACACAATTGAAAAGTTGAAAACTGCTCTTCGCGTACGCGATATCATTACTGTCCCAGTAATGGAAAATGTTACTCGCGAAGATACTTCTGCAAAGAAGAAATGGAATTTACTTGGTATTCTTGTCAATCTTACTGATTATAATATTGGTGCTGATAAGGGCGGATCCGTTAATATGTTTGATGACTTTGATATTAACTACAATAAGTATGAATATCTCATTGAAACCCGTTGTTCTGGTGCTCTTGTTAAACCTTATTCTGCCATCAGCTTTGAAGAAGAAGTTAGCACTGCTTCTTAATAAGTAGTTTAGTTATAAAAAATCAAAATGGCAAAATTCCATGGTAAACTTGGTTACGGTATTTCCGGTGAAACCAAGCCGGGAGTATGGGTTGACCAAATAATAGAAAAAGATATTGTTGGTGATTTTATAAAAAATACTAGACAACTCGAAAATTCTGGAGGGGTCAATGATAATATTAATATTAATAATAGTATTAGTATTGTAGCAGATCCTTATGTTACTGAAAATTTCCATTTGATTAAATACGTGAAGTTCATGGGTACTGCATGGAAAGTTAAAATAGCTGAAGTACAATATCCACGAATAATATTGACTCTTGGGGGTGAATACAATGGCGAGCAGGCTTGAATTGCATGAAGAACTAGTTGATGTTCTTGGATCTAGAAACGTGTATTTTCAACCCCCAGAGTCGATCAAGATGAAGTATCCGGCAATAGTTTATGAGCGTAATGATATAAAAAATAAACATGGAGATGATGATGTGTATCTTCAAGCTTATCAGTATAAAGTTACTATTATAGACTATGATCCTGATAGTGAAATTGTTCAACGTATGGCAAAATTTAAAATGTCCAGATTTAATCGACACTATGTCGTTAATGGACTTAATCATGATACATTTACCATTTACTATTAATATATAGGAGGACAAAAATAATGGCAAAATTAGTTTGGGATAAAGCTGGCGAACACGTCTATGAAACTGGTGTGTCCAAAGGTGTTCTTTATGTAATGTCCGATACTCCAGGGACTTATGGAAAGGGTGTTGCTTGGAACGGTCTTTCGAGCGTTTCTGAAAGCCCTACTGGAGCTGAAGTTTCTGCTATTTATGCAGACAATATTAAATACCTCAACTTAATGTCCAGAGAAGAATTTGAAGGTAGCATCGAAGCCTATACTTATCCAGATGAATTTATGGCGTGCGATGGTTCCGCTTCTCTTGCTAAAGGATTCACAGTTGGACAACAAAATCGTAAAACTTTTGCTTTTTCATATCAAACAAAAGTCGGCAATGATTTAAATCCAGAAGCAGGTTACAAGATTCATATTATTTATGGTGCACTTGCTTCTCCATCCGAACGTTCATATGAAACTGTTAATGATAGCCCTGAAGCAATGACTTTCTCTTGGGATATTACAACCACCCCAGTAGAAGTTACAGGATTTAAACCAACAGCTCATATTGAATTAGATTCTACCAAAATTCCAGCTGATAAACTTGCAAAAGTTGAAGCTAAACTTTATGGTTCTGAAACTCCAAATAGTGGAGATCCAACTTTATTAATGCCAGATGAAATTCTCGCATTAGTTAAAGATGACGGTGAATAAATAATAAAAAAATAGAAGGGGTCTATTTAATGATTAGGCCTCTTCTGAAATTTAAAATGGAAAATAATAAATATAAGGAGAAATAAAATGCTAAAAAAAACTATTACTTATGTCGATTACAATGGTGTTGAAAGAACTGAAGATTTCTACTTTAATCTTTCTAAAGCAGAAATTGCTGAAATGGAATTAGAAATTCCTGGTGGCATGGCTGCTTTAATTGAACGTATCACCAAAACCAAAGATACTCCATCATTAGTTAAAATGTTCAAAGATCTTATTTTACGTGCTTATGGTGAAAAGAGCGACGATGGAAAACGTTTTGTTAAATCTAAAGAATTAAGAGATGGATTTGAACAAACTGAAGCTTATTCTGAATTATTTATGGAATTAGCTTCAAATGCCGATGCGGCTTCTGCTTTTATTAATGGAATTACTCCAAAAGTAGATAGCAAGAAGATTACTGCTAAAGCAGAATAACTTAGAAAATAATTTGAGAGGCTATCGATATGTTGACTATAACAATACCTGCAAAAGAAGGTTGGGATGAAAACACCCAAGAATTTGTACATACAAAAGAGCAGACATTGTGCTTAGAGCATTCTTTAGTCTCTCTTTCTAAATGGGAAGCAAAATACCATAAATCTTTTATTGGCGAAGAGAAAAAAAGTGCTGAGGAATTGCTCTATTATGTGCAATGCATGACAATTACACAAAATGTAGATCCTAAAATATATAGTTTATTAGGCCAAGAAGAGCTTGAGGCGATTAATAACTATATACAAGATAGTAGAACTGCTACTTGGTTTAATGATAGAAAAAATCAAATGGGAGCTATAGCTGGAAAGCCTAAAGGTGAGACAGTAACAAGTGAATTAATTTATTATTGGATGGTATCATTTCAAATACCATTTGAATGCCAAAGATGGCATTTGAATAGACTTCTTACTTTAATAAGAATATGCAAAATAAAAGAGCAACAGAGTGGTAAATCAGGTAGAATGTCAAAAAGAGATGTGTTATCTCAAAATGCGGCTTTAAATGCTGCTCGTAGAAGTCGTATGCATACAAAAGGATAGCATATGCCAATAAAAGTTAAAGTATTAGGAAATTTTGATATTACTGAAAAATATTTTAATACTGCTCTACATGTAACTGATATACCAAAAATAGAAAAAATTGCTGAAAAAGCAGTTAAAAAATTTGCGGATGCTACACCAAAAGATTCAGACGTTACAGCAGAATCTTGGGGGTATGAAATAATTCAAAATGGAAAAGAATTCTCATTAATATTTACAAATTCTAATGTAAAAAATGGAGTTAATATAGCATTAATTATAGATTCTGGTCATGCAACTCCAGATGGAAAATGGGTTCGTGGTGAGAAATATTTAGACAAAACTACTGAAGAAGTATATAATGATATTTTAAATGAAACATGGGAGGAGTTAAAGAACTTATGAGTGACGTAGATAAACGCGTAGTTCAAATGGACTTTGATAACAAAAAGTTTGAAAAAAATGTTAAACAAAGCACCGAGTCAATTAACAACTTAAAGAAAACTTTAAACTTCGACGGTGTTTCGAATAGTATAGACCAAGTAAGTTTAAAAATTAAAGCTTTTGAAATAATGACCACGACTGCATTAGTTAATATTACTAATCAGGTTGTTAACCTAGGAATTCGAATGGTAAAATCTTTATCAGTCGATAATATATCCGCTGGTTGGGCTAAATACGGGCAAAAGACAACATCAGTAGCAACAATGATGGCACAAAACTTCAAAGTTGCTGGTAAAGAAATTACCGACACTTCTGAAAAAATGAGTGTTGTAACTGCTCAATTAGAAAGACTAAGTTGGTTCTCCGATGAAACTTCATACACATTTACTGATATGGTTGATAATGTTGGTAAATTTATAGCAGCTGGGCAAGATTTAGACGTATCAGTAAAAGCAATGGAAGGCATCGCTACATGGGCGGCTTTATCAGGGCAAAATGCAAGTACTGCAGCAAGAGCAATGTACCAACTTTCCCAAGCAATGGGTAAAGGAAAAATACAATTAATTGATTACAAGTCAATACAAAATGCTAATATGGATACTGTTGAATTTAGACAGACTATATTAGAAGCTGCTGTAGCGCTAGGGCAATTAACAAAAGAAGGAGACAAATTTGTAACTAAAACTGGTAAAAAATTTAGCCAAAGCCAATTCACAGAAGAATTAAGTTCTGGATGGTTTACGAGTCAAGTTTTAGTAGAGGGTTTGTCTAAATATTCAGCAGCAGTTGATCAAATTTATGAACTTGCTAATAAGGAGGGTTTAACTGCATCTGAAGTAATTGAAAAATATGGCGATACTTTAGATATTTTTGGTCTTAAAGCATTTAAAGCGGCTCAGGAAGCAAGAACTTTTGCAGATGTTTTAAATTCTGTTAAGGATGCCGTTTCGTCAAAATGGATGACTACATCCGAAATGATATTCGGTAATAAGGATGAGGCAGTCACGTTATGGACTGATTTATCAAATGCTTTATATGAAGTTTTTGCTGAATCTGGAAACTTTAGGAATGAAATATTAAAAGTTTGGAAAGAACTTGAAGGAAGAGCTGACTTATTTAAAAAAGGTGGTCCCGATCAGGGCGCTTTCTGGAATATATTCGATGCAATTACTAATTTAAAGAAATTAATAAAATCTGCATGGAATACCATATTTCCACTTAGTCAAATGGAAGATGAAAGTGATCAAGCCAAAGAAATTGGTAATAATTTAAAAACTCTAACTAAAAATTTTCAATCGTTTACTAAGAAATTACAAATGTCTGAAGCCACAAGTTTGAGATTGCGTAAAATTTTTGAAGGATTATTTACTGTTTTAAAATTTGGACTTCAAGTTTTAAAAGCAATTAGATATGTGTTGGATCCTATATTCGAATTAGGAAAACGATTAATCACTGTTGTATTAGATAAAATGATTAGTCTTTTAGGATCAGTTCAAATAAGTGGTGATTTTTTATTTAAAATATCTGAAAAAATAAATGATGTATTAACTAGTATTTTTGATTTGTCGTTTGATTTTTCTGGAATATTAGGAAGTATTATTAAATTAATAAGAAATTTGTTAGGAGTTGTGGCAAATTTATTTAAAGAATTGTTTAATTTTATTAAACAATCAAAAGTTTTTAAAAAAGCAGCCACTTTTATACAAGCTTTTATAGACAATTTGGCAGAAGGGATTAAAAAACTTCAGCCAATATTCAAATTGTTACTAAAAATTATCCAAAAAGTAATTAAGGTATTATTACAAATCCCAAGGGCTTTAAATAATATTAGTAAATCTTTAACTGGAAAAGGAATTGTCAAAAATCTAGCTACTTTTTTAGATAGAATAGTTGAATTATTTGATAAATTTGAACAAGGCTTAAATACTGATAAAATTCAAAATGGATCCACTATATTATCTCCATTAGAACATTTTTTCTATGGGATTGGAGCTTTTTTAAACGGGTTATTTACGTTATTAAAAAGCGTGTTATTGACTGCTGGAAAAGCATTAGAAATAGTAGGTACGATTTTTAATGAGCTTGGTAATCTTATAACAAATGCTATTCAAGGTACTTTAGAAATAAATAAAGGTTTATTGATATTTTTAGCCATAACAGCGCCCATAACAGCTATTATTATTGCTATAGTAAATGTTATTAAAAATATAGGATGGACGATAGTGGCGATTAAAAAACCATTTTCTATCATTGCTGATTCTGTATCTGGTTTAATAGATAAAAAAGCAATGCAAATGATGGCTGATGCTATTAAAACATTTGCGGAAGCACTTTTGTTAGTATCAGTATCTTTATTAATATTAGCGGGTATTAATACAAAAGGGATGATACAAGCTGTAATTGTTTTTAGCATTGTAGCTGCATTATTCACAGCAATTACATTGTCATTATTTACTATAGGGAATTCTATAAAGCAAACTTGCAAGGCAGTTGGTTTCGTTGAAAAACAAGCAACAACCTTACGACAAGGTATAATAGGAATTTTAGATCAAGTAAAAGATAATATTGCTGCTATGAAACAGATGGCTGGAGTATATTCAATGGCAGAATTAGTTAGAGCAATGTCTAATGCTTTTCTAAAAATAGCTGTTTCGTTCATGATTGTTGGAAAATTGTCATGGGAGGATATTGGAAAAGGTGCTACTGTAATGCTAGCGATGATCGCCGAAGTTTTTTTACTTGTAAAGGCGGTTGGAAAGAAAAAAGTAGATGTTAAAAAAGCTACCCCAACTATTATACAAATGTTAGCATTTTCTGTATTATTAAAATCTTTTGCTAACACTTTAAAAACGTTTAAAGGATTGACTGATAATGAACGTGTAAATGTAGGAATTGCATTTCTGGCTGTAACTGGACTAATAGTAGAATTCTGGTTAATGTTCAGAGAAATTAATAAGACCAAAATCAAGCCTGCTAGTATAAAATCAGTTTCGGCATTACTATTTGGAATTTCGGCATTACTATTGTCATTTGGAAAAACTATAAAAACTATAGCAAATATTCCTTGGGATGCGGCAGGAAGATCTGTTGGGTATGTCTTATTATTTATAATTTCTTTAATGACGATGCTTATATTTTTAAATAAGTTTACAAATTTAGCAAAAGGATTTAAGCCTGCTCCATTGGAGAAACAAATATTTGCTTTAAGTGTATTACTATTGTCATTTGGAAAAACTATAAAAACTATAGCAAATATTCCTTGGGATGCGGCAGGAAGATCTGTTGGGTATGTCTTATTATTTATAATTTCTTTAATGACGATGCTTATATTTTTAAATAAGTTTTCGACAGTATCTAATAAACTGCAAATAGCCGCTATCTCAAGACAATTATTGTCATTATCAGTATTATTATATTCGTTTAGTTTTATAATAGGAATTTTATCTTTAGTTGATTATGGAAAAGCTTGGAGTTCAGTCGGAAATGTGGTAGTATTTTTAGCTGCTATAACAGGAATGTTAATTGCGATTAATAAATTTGCTGCTAATTATGGTAATGCAGACTTATCGGCGGTAACTAAACAAATTAATGCCATAGGAAGGGTATTATTAGCATTCACAGCTGTAATAGGAATTTTATCCTTAGTTGACTATGGAAAAGGTTGGTCTGCAGTTGGTTCTGTAATAGCATTCTTAGGTGCTATAACTGGAATGCTAGTAGTGATTAATAAAGTCATTGGATCATTTGATAGTAATACAGCAACCGAAGTCGCTAATCAATTTAAAGCAATATCATTACTTTTATTAGCTTTTGCTGGTATAATTATAATTATGTCTAGAATTCCTTGGACTTCAGGATTAGCATCAACTGGATTTATAATAGCATTCTTAGGTGCTATAACTGGAATGCTAATAGTATTAAATAAAATTCAAGTTGGGAATTCTAATGCGATAGTTATGCAATTAGCAGCTCTTGCATTGTTATTGTTAACTTTTGGAACATCTATGGCATTACTCGCAAGTGTTCCATGGCAAAATATTTTAGCAGCAACTTTAGGATTATCGGCTGTTTTACTTTCTGTTTTAGGATTAGAAGTTGGTTTGACAGCTATTGGAAAATCAGGAATGGATATTTTAAAAGATTTCCTTGGAATTTCTGGTGGAATAGTATTATTATCTGCATCGTTAATAGCATTAGCAACAGGGTTTAAAATATTTGCTGATATTGGTTGGGATTCTATTGGAAAAGGTGCTGCAGTTGTTGCCGGTTCATTCGTATTATTAGCTGCTACTGCTGCAATATTAAAAGCCGCTAATCTTACTAGTACTTTATTGGCTTTAAGCGCATCTATGTTATTAGTTGGTGTTGGTATGATAATGGCAGCCACTGCTATTAATATATTAGTTACTACTTTAGGTACTATTGCAGAGACGTCAACAACATCTATTCAAGCTACTTCTGATAATCTTAATGCATTAGCACAAGTCATATCTACTGCATTATTGGCTGGGTTACAATCATTATTTGACAATATTAACATATTGCTACCAAGTATATTCAATGTAGTTAATAGCGTTGTTGATGAGATAATATTATTGTTGGGTGAAAAAGGACCGGCTATAGTTGAAGCTGTAATTAAACTTCTTACTGATACTTTTGCTGAGTTAGCAAAAAATAGTGAAAGTTTAATGAATAGTCTTTTTACAATTCTAGATAATTTCTTGGCAGAGCTCGATAAAAGAATTGATTCGCTTGCTGAAAAAATAGGTAGCATAATAATTAAAATAATAAATAAAATTGCTGACGATATGGACAAGATTGTAAAAGCATTAATTAAATTGCTAAAATCTTTAGTGTTATCTTTAGTAAATAATGCTAGTGCATTAGGTGATATAGTAGCTCTTTTAGTAGATTTTGTATTAGACATCATTGAAATGTTGCTTGACAATGTAGTAAAAATAGCAGGTACAATTGCAAAAGTATGTCTTGTACTTATTGCTGCTGCTATAAAAATAGTTATTGCATCATTGGGTAGTCTCGGTAGATTATTAACGGTATTTGTGTCATCGCTATTATTATTGATAGCGCAAACTTTCATCGGATTGACCAGGGTGCTTTTTGAAGTATTTAAACTTATTATAAAAGAAATTATCAAAACAATAGTTGATGTAATAATTTATATGCAAGATGCATTTGCTATGATTGGCCAACTTATAATGCAGCTTATTATAAGAGGACTTATTTCCATCGTTCAAGCCGGGTTAGGATGGTTATTTGATATTATTGATAGCATTTTTGGGACTAATATTCAAGAAAGTCTCCAAAAAGCGTCTGATGACATTGCTAATAAAGCCAGAGAAACAGCTAATAGTCTTGAGGGTAGTATGGATCGCGTTCGTGGCGCAATGAAAGATATGTCTAAAGACATTAATGAAGTTATTGATTATGCCACGACAGAAGCGGATTCGGCTTTATCTGATGGTTTTGAACAAATTAATAATGCTGTTACTAAAAGTAGTGAACAACTTGGCAAAGCATTTACCAATGGAACCGTAAAGGGAATGCAAAAAGGCGAAGATGAACTTTATAAAGCTGGTGGAAATTCGGCCGGTAGTGCAATAGATGGTGCTAAAGATACATCAGAAACTCACTCCCCGTCCAGAGTGTTTTATCGTATTGGAGAGTATTTCGTTCAAGGTCTTGCTAATGGAGTGTCTGATAATTCATACGAAGTTGTTGATGCAATGACTTCTATGGTAACTAACGTTATTAATACTACTCAAGATACTATAGAAAATCAAAATGGGGACGATTTGACTATTAAAGTTGGAATGGATATTTCTGGAGTTGAAGCTCAATCTAAAAAGATTACAGATATAATGACTGGCATAAACAGAGTTGATACTACTGCTTATGGGAAGAATGCATTATACGCTTCAAGATCTTCTAAGAAGTCCGATTCCGAGCAAACTGTTACAAATACGGACAATTCATCCAATGTAACTTATAATAATGTTTTCAATGTAACTAGCACTGATCCAGAAAGATCTGCTGAGGAAATTGATAAAACATTAAATAGACAAGCTGTAAAAGCTAGACTGGCACGTGGTGTCGTATAAAAGTATAATATAATGGAGGAGACTTGTTTTATGGGAAACCTAATATTTAATAGTATTTCTACTGAGGATTTGGGGCTCATTATTCAAGCCCCTCCTGTATATACTTTTCCATCCAAGGACTTAAGCACAGAACATGTCCCTGGACGGAATGGTGATTTGATTATAGACAATAAATCTTATAACAATGTAGATAGGGTTTATTCAATTGCTTCAGTGTTTCGTCCTGGCACAGGTTTTATTGCAAACTCTCAAAAAATAATAGAGTGGCTTACTTCTGCTAAAGGTTATTGTAGATTAGAGGATTCCTACGACCCTTTAGTTTATAGATTAGCAGAGTATCAAGCAAATAATTCATTAACAAATTATTATGATCAAGCAACTGCAATGAATGTCACATTTAATTGCAAACCTCAACGTTATTTGAAAGATGGTGAGAAAGAAGTTGATTTTACTGGCTCTGAAATAGTTTTAGAAAATCCAACAAAAGAAATTTCATTGCCTTATATAACAATATCCGATATAACTTACTCTGAAAACGATGTGATATTGATGACAATAACTAATTTTGATACATCTTCTGTTACATCGACCATAACTATATCACAGTTACCAAAAAATTCAATGACTATAGATTCAGAAGAACAAACTGTATTTTATAAGGATGATGCTGGCTATATAGAAGATCTTAATAGATATTTAAATTTAAATGGGAGCGATTTTCCTAAATTTTTAGCTGGAAAAAATATAATTTCTATTGCTAAATATATTAAAGATTCTATTCTTATAGAAAATTATAATAATTTAATAAAAAGAAAACAGGTTGTTTGTGCAGCAAAGTATCAACCATACGATGCTATAGTTGAATCCAACCAAGAAAAATTTGTTGTTAAGTCTTATAATAATTTAAAACTTTTAAAAGAGGAAGCTTATCAATGTCAAGCATATTTAACATTATGCGACGAAAAATCTGAGAAATACACATTTGATTCATTCAATACCCTATTGCAATTAAATGGACAACAATGTGCTTTTATTGGGGCTGACTCTACATTACCAGATTGGTTATCATTAGAAACAACATCCGATGGAAAAATTAAAATATTTTTAAATCCAGATGCAGATGTTGTGAAAATAAACGATTCTTTATCTGGTGGTTTTGTTATGACTTCTTCTGATAAAAAAATATATTTTATTAGAGCAGGGCGCGATCATATTATAGGAAATAAAGAATATAAATCAAGTGAACTAATTAACGTGACATTTTATAAAGCAAAAATTAATGCAAATTTTCCGGAATTAGATATTGAATATGCAGATATGCCGTCAGATTGGCTTCAATTTAATATATTATATAATGAAGATACAATAGATGGTAGATCACCAACTAAAGTTCAATATAAAACAAATGCGACTGGGTATTATTATACAAAACAAGGTTTGTTAGTTAAAAAAGATACTTGGAAATATATTTCAGTATCTTCCGAGGATAAAGATAAAATTTTGGGCGAGGCTAGTTGGTCAACCTGGAAGAGAGCATTTGTTTCAACTAGTGGGACTAGTATTTCTACGACTACTACTTATCCATGCAAATATTTAGCAGAGGTTCCTCAATACAACAACATCACAACCACTACTAAAGATAAAGATGGAAACGAAAAAGAAGAAATCACAAATAAAGTTCATTTTAAAGTAATAGCTTTAAATGATGAGTTAACAAAGATTCGTTTTGTTGCTATAGATAAAGGTTTTTATAGAGTAAATGATACTGATATAACCAATTTTTCAGAAGTTGATAAAAATAATACAATACCATCTTTAAATGAATATGATACTACTAAATCATGTAGTATTTATTTTTTAGGAGTGGCTCCTGATTATTCTACTGAAAAAGAATATCCATCGTGGTTGAATAGTCAATTAAAAATTACTCCTAATAAAGCTGGAAGCACGATTAACCCTGAATCAATTGATTTTATTACAAATAAATACCCATCTGCATATTATAGATATTCATATACAGATTCTAATGGCGATACTAAATTAACCGATTGGAAACTAATCGAAGGTGGAAAAGAGATCGGAGTGATCTCTCCTGATACTAGAACTAGTGTGCATCCTACTGATGAAACATATACATTATATATGATATCCGAATTACCGCAATCATTTACTTACGTTGATGCTGATGGCAATGAGATAAAAAATATTGGTTTTTATGATGCCGATAATAATCTATATACTAATAATATTCCACCAGAATGGCTTAAAGTTTCTTTAAAAAAAGGAGCTAAAGACGACGGATCCGAAGACCACATAAAATTCGATGTTGCTAAAGCTGGATATTATAAATGGGATGCGGGATTAGTATGGATAAAATATGAAATTGGTAAAGAAATAATATTGAGTGCTTTAGACGATGATACTACTATATACTATATGGATGAAATCCCGGTATATGTGGATTTAAAAGTAGTTAATAGTAGAGTTATTGAAGGCATTACTGGCAATCCAGAAACTGTAAAATTTACAGCAAAAAACGATGGATATTATCGAGCTAATACTAATACTGATTGGATTTTTTATCATAAAAATGACGATGTTGTTGAAGTTAAAGTTAGTGAAGATACTACAATACATTATTTAACAAAATCTGAAGAAAATCTATCCAATATTAAAATGACTATTATACCAAGGTGGTGGATGCTATGATAATATTATTCGACGAAAACGAAAAAGATTTTTCAAGTCTTGGTTTGGGTATTTTAAGAGATGCGACTTCATGTCAAGTTAAGGAAGGTTTGAATGACGCCTTTGAATTGGAAATGAAGTATCCAATAGATGGAAATAATTTTTCTAAAATAGAAATCAATAAAATTATTTATTGCAAACCCAATCCATATGATTCAATGCAACCGTTTCGTATAGCTTCTATATCAAAACCTATTGATGGAATTGTTACTATAGATGCATATCATATATCATACGATATGAATGGAATTGGGTTAAATCCTATATATGGAATTAATCTTAGAGACACTCTTGAAAAAATTCAAAATGGATCTATAATACCTAGTAATTTTAAATTTTATACTGATACAAATTCTAGTAAAACCTATAAGACAACTGCTCCATATAATATGCGGGCAGTTCTTATGGGGAGTGATGATTCAATATTGGAAAAATACGAGTGTGAAGTAAAATTCAATAAGTTTGAAGTTCATTTATTAGCTAAAAGAGGATCTAATAGAGGTGCTCAAGTAAGATATGCTAAAAATTTAACAGACTTAAAGCATGATATTTTAAATGATAATCTTTATAATGGGGTATATCCATATTATCATAAAGAAACTACTAATGTTAATAGCGAAACCTCTACTGGAGACTTCAAGCAAGCATATATTGTTGGCAAAAAACCTTATCAAGACGGGTGGTTATCATATACAAATGGTGGGGAACCATATCACCCAGTTGATACAGCGCCAATTCAAATAGCTACTGAAGGGGATTATTATCAAAACGTATATACTTGGAATCCTACTATTCAAAGATATGAAGAAAAAATATATAATCAATCTGTAACTCTTGTTGAGGGTGTTATAAGTCCTGACTGGATTTATATAGATTGGACTAAACTTCCTAATATAGTTTGTAAAGCAGGAGTAAATGGGTATTTTAAAGCTTCTACCGAAACTGAATGGACTTATCATAATGAAGGCGATGTTATATTCGAGGGTAATATTAAGCAAATAACTACTGATATTGCTGGAAAATTCATTATGTATTATGCAGAAGTAATCCCCACGGAGTCATCATCAAGTTCAGAAGAAGAGAGTAGTGTTAGTCATGTTGAATTAAAAGACAAAATTATGTGGCTAGATACTCCAGAAGCAAAAGCTATGACACATAATAAAATACTAATGTTGGATCTTACTTCTGAATTTGATAACGAAGATATCCCTGATGAAGATAAGTTAAAAGCTAAAGCTAATGAATATATCGAAAAGAATAAAATTGGTAAATATAAATTTGACACCGATGTTTCATTTATTGATTTAAGTTCTACAGCTAATGGCGATACTTATAAAGATCTTGAAAAAGTTGAACTCGGCGATACTGTCAAAATAGTTTATAAACAACTTAACATTGATATAGATCTAAGAGTTATTTCAACTGAATATGATGTTTTATCTGAACGATATATAAAAGTTGAACTTGGAGAAAAATCAGATAAGCTATCCGGTAATTCAATTCAAACTGGGGATGACGTGTCATCCTTAACAAATGATGTTGGATATACTGATGTTTCGACAGTTAATAAACTTATTGCTAAAATAGTAACTGCGGATTATATTCAGGCTAAGAATGCAAAACTAAGCACTGCTCAAATTTTGGAACTTCAAACTGCTAGAATTAAATGTACTGGAATTCTCGAGGCCACTCAATTAGAATTGGATACTTTAGTTGCAAAAATGTTGACTGCAGATAATGCAGCTATTTCGAATGAGCTAAAAGCTGGCACAGTAACAGTTGCAGGAGATATTACTATCAATTCTGGCGCCATTAGTA
Source organism: uncultured Candidatus Melainabacteria bacterium (assembly GCA_937898445.1). Taxonomy (GTDB): domain Bacteria; phylum Cyanobacteriota; class Vampirovibrionia; order Gastranaerophilales; family Gastranaerophilaceae; genus Stercorousia. The sequence goes on from CALEJY010000005.1 coordinate 21,303, forward strand.
TAACGAATGGAGAAAAAGTATTTTCTGTCACTAGAGATGGTGATTTGACTGCTAATTCTGTTACAATAACTGGTGGTAGCTTGAATATTGCAGATTCATTTGAAGTAACTAATGAAGGCATTCTAACTGCTAGAGGTGCGGACATTCAAGGTGATATACAAGCTACTGGTGGTCTTATTGGCGGATTTACAATTGGAGAGAATGCCATTTATAATACTATAGCTTCGTTTGATGATGAGAGTGATACTGGTGTTTATTTAGGAACTGATGGTATAAAATTGGGTTCTAAGTTTATAGTTGATTCAACTGGAAAAATGATTGCTGAAGAAGCTGAATTAACTGGCAAAATTACAGCAACTTCTGGCAATATTGGTGGAGCTGTTATTGAAAATGGCATTCTAAAAATTGGATCTGCAAACGTAATTGATATAAATGTTAACGATAAATTTATTGTGGATGCTAATGGTAACACTACAATTCAAAATGGAAGTCGTGATGCTTATATAAAATTGTTAGAGTCTGGTGCGATTCGTTTAAGCAATGTATCGGTTAAGGGAAGTATTATTGCAAGATCTGGGGATATTGGTGGTTTTTGCATTGAAGATTCCACCATGTATAATGGAAGTATTAAATCATGGGATACTGACTATACTACTGAAACTGGCATATATTTTGATTTCAATGGAATTCGCATCGGTCCTAATTATAGAATTTCTAAAGATGGATCTAGTTTTATTGGTAAAGATAAAAGTGATATTAGTACTGGAGTCGATGCCGATGGAAAACTCACTGCTTTAAATGCTGAAATTTTAGGAAAAATTACAGCCGAAAGTGGTTATATTGGAACTGAAAAAGAAGGATTTTCTATAAATAAAGATTCTATTTATAAAAAATTTGGAGATAAAAGCAACAATAAAATATCGGATGTTGTCTATATAGGCACGGATAAAATTCGATTGGGGCAAGATATCACTTATTCATTTTCGATTAACATTGGCGAGATAATAAAAGCTAATACAAAATTATTTAATTTACCATATGGTAAAAATGGAGAAGATTCTTTATCTGGTGAAAATTTCATTTTTTCAACCGATCCGTATAATGAAGATCGTCCATTTAAAATAATTTATTGCGATAAAGACGGTGATCAGGTACAGAAATTTAATGGAACTTTTGGAGATACCGTAGTAACAGATGGCATATCCAATCATATAGTAAAAGCTAATGCTTCAACTCTTAATATTACATTAGGTTATACTTATATTGAAAACTATAAAGCAGATTCCAATGGTAATATTATCTACTATAAAGTCAACGAAGATGGTTTATATGCAATAGATGAAAATGGTGATTACATAGAAGATCCTAATGGGAAACCGATGAAAGATAAAAATGGTGTTCCTACCGAAGTTCCTATTTATGGCATAAAATTTATTGCCGCTGATAGATATAAAGCAGATTCCAATGGTAATATTATCTACTATAAAGTCAACGAAGATGGTTTATATGCAATAGATGAAAATGGTGATTACATAGAAGATCCTAATGGGAAACCGATGAAACTTATCATAATTCCATTTGCAAATTGTGTATTATCATTACCAGAAACTAAAGGATTTCTTGTTAAAAACAATGGATTATTAATAGCGAATAATGCGCAAATAACTGGGTCATTCAAGGGAGACGTTAATATCGATGGTGGTTCTATAAAAATTCAAAATGGAAATACTACGACATTCGAAGTTACTTCTGACGGAGAGTTGACTGCCACCATAGGTCGTATTGCAGAGTTTAACATTGATTCAAATGGATTTCACAAATGGACTAGTGATATAGGAGAAAATAACTCCGTGTTAATATCTCATGGATATTCTTCTAATATATCAATAGGCGGATCAACTGGAACTAATGTATGGGCTTTGACTGCTGGTAAAAATTTTGGGGTAACAACCTCAGGATTATTAATAGCGAATAATGCGCAAATAACTGGTGATTTGACTGCTAAAAGTGGGATGATCGGTCCATTGCACATAGATTTAAATAACACAATATATTATTTAACAGAGACGGGAAATAAATCTTTTATAATAAATCCGACAACAACGTATTCTTATTGGCAGTATGTTGGCAATAATGAAAATCTTATAGTCGATGGAATTCATGTTAGTAGTGCTTTAACATTTCGATATATAGACATCCATTACAGCGATGCGCCATCGCTTTATAAAGTATTTTTTACCCCTGAAGGTTTACTAACATCTTCTGGGCTTAGTGGTACAAATAGTTATTGGGATGGGAATATTCCTTTGAAATATTTTTCAAACATACCATTTTTTAATAATTCGGTTCGAACGTACTTCTCTGATAATACCGACGATTATGAATTATCTAATGATAAAGTGCATAATCCGATTTTCGATGTGACTACTGTAAAAGTATCAAGTGACCGCTTAGGAACTACTGTTTCAAAACCAACAACGCGTGGAATAACATACAATAAACTAATATATGCAAATGCGATTCCTAGTTTAGCCAATGGACCTGCACTAATAACATCAGTATCTTCGAATAGTACTGATTGTATAATTCGGTCTACGGTCGAACAAGATGTCATATTATTTAGAATATTTATTTAAAAGGAGAAAATTCAAAATGGTTAAAAAATTAATTGAATTAGTAGTGATAATGCCGGTATTAAATACACTTACTGGCAAACACTACAAAAATTTTAAGGTTGCTTTAGAAATAGCAGAATTAAAGAAAGAGATCTCATCTAAAGTAGAATTTTATATGGCTCAAGAAAGAGATATAGCTAATACATTTGCTATGAAAGATGACAATGGACAACTCATTATAGAGAACAGCTCTCATATTAAATTTGAAAATGCGGAAAAAGCTGTTGGTTTTAACAACGCTGTTCTCGAATTGAAAAATACTGAAGTAGAGATAAAAGCGCCTATTGAAATTGATATTACTAAGGATTTTAGAGATGGCGAAGAAATACTTACGCCAGATGAAATAGTTCAACTTAGTGATATAATTTCATTTAAGTTACCTGAATAAAATTTAAAATTAGGGGTTGCTATTTTTGGCAGCTCCTAATTCTTGGAGGAATATTTACATGAATATTTATACTGAAAAAGAATCTGATATAATTTACGAGATCAATATTGATTTTGGAATAACTTTAGTGAACTATCCATTATATATATGTCAATATTCCTCCGGGTTTTTAGTAAAAATTAATCTGTTTAAAAACCGAATTCCATTTAAAAAAGAAGATTACACAGATGCTAAAATGGAATGGTATAATGTTGATATATCTACAAAAGATGAAATAAATTTATTAGGATGCAGTATTGATGGTCATTCTATTTATTTTAAAATGGATTCAAAATGGACTAAACTATATAATAAGTATTATCCAAATTTTCCACATATTAAATTAATAACTAATAATGGAATTTTATCAAAGCAATTCAAAGCAATTGTAGAGATGAATCCAATACAAAAGGAGGGCGTGTAATCATGGCTGTAAAAGAGTATAAACCTAGTAGTGATAAAAAAATACATAAAACTAGTATTGATTTTGTATTAAGAAATTGTCCTAGAGAAGTTCATATAGTACAATATGATAAAACTCAACCGATTGTTGAAGTCGAACTGTTTAATAATGGAAAAAAATATTCATTACCAGAAAATGCTATAATGAATTTACGTTTTAGTAAACCAGATAGAACTTTTGTATATAAGGCTGTTCTTGGTTGCAATAAAGATAGAAATACCGTATATTTTGATATTGATGAACAAATGTCTTTTTTATATGGCAAAGTGAATCCTATATTAGAATTGGTTTTAGATGATATGATAGCTGGATCATCTCCTATTCCAATCGAAATAGATAGGAACCCAATTCAAAATGGAGATTTAGAAAGTTCTAGTGAGTATCCTGCCATTGTTGAAGCTGCTAATAAAGCATTAGAGGCAGCAAGTAAAGCAGAAAAAGCTGCTACTGAGGCTGGCGAATCTATAGAAACATTACAGCCTTTATTAGATCTTTATAATACTGACGATATTGCTACAAAAACATGGACCGCCACACAATTAGCAAACTACGTGACAAATGAATATTTTGAAAATGCATTAGAAGGATATTTAACAATTTTTGATGCTGACAATACTTATGCTACTAAAGATTATGTAACTACAGAATTTGGAAAATACTTACCTTTGACCGGAGGAATTGTTACTGGTCCAACTACATTTAACGACACAGTAAATATAAATGGAAAAGTCTACTTTGATAAAAACTATATATATGTATACGAGCCTATATATAATACCAGTGATATTCTTTCTACTTATGGAACAATTGGGCTTGCTCCAACTAGTAACAGAGGATTTATGGATAAGGGCAGAGATGTTTCTCTTACCGAATTCATAGGAAATTCTACTAACAATGTAAGGAATGCAAACGAAAATCCGAGTCTTGAGACTATTGGGTATAATTCAAATTTTCACGGAAATAGATTTTTCGGATTAGGTAAAATGCATGCCATTGTCGAATACTCGAATGACGCTGGCACTACCTGGCATGACTACGGTGCTACAGATGCACAGATACGAAACCTGCTTTCCGGCGTATGGCGCAGTAGTTTTAGACTCGGCGGAGCAAGTGCTTCTTGCAGTTGTAGCAACATGCTTAGAATCAGCATTACTTGCTCTGACTTTAACGTGCCTGATGAAATCTCCGAAACTGATAGAATAAAATATTGGACTACGGACAACAGGACTGATTCGTCTAGATATATGACTATAAACAGTTTATATATATGGCAGACAGACGCATACAATACACATCAATTGACAATAGAAATCGGAACGATAGGGGCTACTACCGGAACCGAGCCGACATGGAACACTATCGGGACCTTAAACAAAAACTATGGTTGGTCAGGATCGACATCTTTTAGCTTTGAACAACTAGCCATGGGCGGAGGTAATTCATCAGTAGATAAAGTAATAAGGCTGACGTTCCGCACCCAAGCAAACGATGGAAGCTTCGACGATTCCAAATTAGAAAACGTGAGCCAATCATCTCAGAGCATTCACTATATTAAAGCATTTGGCGTTAATACATATAAAGTTGATGAAAAATATCCGAACATGCTCGACGATAATATTGTGCGTTTTGCTGATGAAAATGGTATATACACAAGAGTCGCCACTTCATGCGCCAGCATTTCTCCTGCGTCTGTAAGTGATTCTAAATTACTTACTCTAGGTACTACATATCTTCCGTGGGCTAATACTTATACTAGATGTTTGAATGTATTAAGTACTTCGCCATATGTTGAACTTAACAATTCGGCAGACAAGGCTGTATTTTCACTTTCTGGCATAAATGTAAGTGGAACAATGTATTATTATCCAAAATATAAGAATGGCGACAATACATTAGCAACACTTGGAGATATTGCAGAAGTTAGCGGGAAGTATTTACCTCTGACTGGAGGATCGTTGACTGGAGAACTTACAACTAACTCATCGATAAAATTCGGTAATGGTAGCTTATACGAAAACGGGAAAAAGATTACTGTATATGGATATAATCACGGAGATGTAGATGCAATCAATGAAGAAACACTTTTCGTAAGTACAAAAAAACCATCCGGGCAAGGAAATCGTTTTTTCGGACTTACTGAAAATCAAATGATAGTCGAATATTCTACTGATGGTGGAAAAACCTGGTCTGCGTATAGTGATGCGTCTGACAAGACTAGAGTAATGTTTGTCAGTCTTGAGACTGGTGGTGGCTTGTGGATTGGACACTCTACACAACGCTCTTCTTGCAATAATATGCTAAGAATAACACTTACTGGTTCTAATTTCGATGTCCCAGAAGGAACATCAGAAACTGATCGAATAAAATATTGGAATAAAACTAGACTAGTTTTTACTAGTAGATATTGTAGAATTAACTCAATCTTAACAAGACAAGTTTCTTTGGACAACTTGATTCAATGCAGAATGTACATTGCAGATATAAAATCAACCGATGAAGCGCCAACTTTCAATTTGTTTAGAACTTGGGAAGGTCTTGCAGGAAATAACGAATTGAGTTCATTATGTTTTCCAGAGCTATTTTGGGGATACGTCGGAGTTATTCGTTTAGAATTCCGTACCCAAGCGAACGATCATAGTTTTGATGATTCAAAACTTGTCGAAGCTTCCAAAGGTGGGCAACAAATACAAAGTATTCAATGCTATGGTGATGAAGTATATATTTCTGACAAGAGATTTCCTCAGATGGAATACGGACATAATGGATTGTTCTCATATTCTAATGGTTGGCAAGTAGCTGCTAGATATACGAATATTCATTGCACAATAGTTCCTTACGAAAATGGCATCCAAGGTTTTGGACAATCGGAGTTGCATTTCAGACATCTATACTTGAACAATGAATGGCTTTATGGAGAACTTAAATTGTTTAAGGATTCTAGCACCCAAACCGACGACAAGGCATTAAGATTATCAGGAAATGGTATAGACAAAATATTCAGTCTAAACTTGCCAAACAATGAAGGAACATTGTTCAGCATTCAAAAAGGTAACGATAAAGGTCTTAAAGCATTGCTCAGTGACACATTTCATTTTGTTATGACTGCAAATGATGAGAATGATTCATCAGTTTTCTCAATCATCAATACTAATAGCACTTCCGGTCTTATATTAAGCGCAGAACAAGGATATACGCATCTTAAAAATGTGAATGGGCAGGCTGATATTACATTGTCAGATGATAGTGCTGTATACATTAATAATGGGCTTTGGGTCGATTCCAACGGATACGTGCATTTGGAAAACACGCCACAAAGCAATACCGATGCCACTCCAAAGCAATACGTGGACCAATGCGACCAGGCATACGCAGGCGGTTGGCACCATAGGGCAAAGATAGCCGAAAAGCCAATCACGGCCAATGCGATTGCGGTCAAGTCCAGGTCTGGGGCACCCGCCTCGGCTCACATGGACGGCATGGTTTCGATAAACACGTTCGAAAGAAGCCTCGGGGGCAAGGTCGAGTACAAGACAGTGGTGGACGTCACGTACCGTTGCGACCCGTTCGCGCTCAATCCGGTCAACATAACCGCCGCCCTTGTTACCTATGGGACCAAGTGGTACTTCCCTTACGTGAACGTGAATCGAGATTTTGTCAACGAACCGGCATACACAACCATGCTAAGCAAGTTGGTGGAGCAAAAGGCAAGGGTCGGCGTATCGATGGACGAAACCGTTATCTTCTGCGACATGACAACCAACCTGGGTGGCTTGAACGGGAACGGGACTTTTGTCGGCAACGCAACCTACAACAATTCCGACATTACGCTTTTCGGCATATTGGCGGAATTGGACACCGACCACAAGAACGATTCGATGATGGTAAGCGGGGCGCACTTCAAGCTTACCTTCTACCATCCGGAACCGATAAACTGAGGAAAGGAGGACAAAATATATGGATCAAAATACATTTTTAGGTTTATTCATAGGGGCTTTAGTAATATTGGTTCCTCTTTTTATAGCATGTGTTACACCATTGATAAAACTAAATAAATCTATTCAAAAATTAAACGACGCCATTGATATTTTAAACGAATCTGACGCTAAAAAAAATCAAGCTTTAGATGTAGTTCATGATAAATTATCAATACACACTCAATATTTAGTCGTAGATAAGAAACGTTTAGATAATTTATCAAAACGTATGCACAAACTTGATAATGAAGAAGGTTTTATTGACAATATCAATAGAGAATAATGAAAGGATATTTCAAAAAAAAATGGAAAATGTTAGTTCGATAGTGATGTTAGTATGTTTATGCTCAATATTAATTGCTTTTATTGGCTATATTCTATTTAAAGCAATAAAAAATAGATGGATAAGTAAATTATTAGATACTATAAAAACATCAATAAAAGAAGCTGAAGATAAATATCCATCTGGTCATGGAGAAGAGAAAAAACAATACGTATTAGCTCAAATTGAGGCCAAATGTAAAGAATTAAACATTCCGGTCAATATGATATTTTCAGCTATTTCTAAATTAATTAATACAATTATAGAGAATTATAATATTATTAAAAAAGGAAAATAATTAAGATTAGAAGCCTAATAAAAACATGGCTTCTTTTCTTTTTTTTTTTTCGCAATTTAAACATATTCTATAATGAAAAGGAGGTTCATAAAGATGGGACTATTTAAAACTTGGAGAGAGATAACTAATACTAATATCTCAATGAAAGATTTACAAACTGTATGCAATAGATATAAGGTTGCAATACGTGGGAGAAAATCTTCCAATGGGAAAGCTATTGTGGAGGTTTTAACATCTACCCCAACTTATAATGCTATCTTAAATGATCTTAATAATTTAAGAAAATAATTAAGATTAGAAGCCTAATAAAAACATGGCTTCTTTTCTTTTTTTTT
>CALEJY010000006.1 GCA_937898445.1 uncultured Candidatus Melainabacteria bacterium
CTCTCTAACTCTCTCCCCAAAGGGGCGAGAGAACAATTACAAAGTATTCATTAAAATATATTCTAATACTCCTTCTATATTATTTTCAATTTCATTATTATAAATTCTAATTATTTTATATCCTAATTTTGATAAATACTTATCCCTTATTTCATCATGCAAAATTTGTTCCATACCCAAATGACCAGAACCATCCAACTCAATAATTAAATTTTTACTTTTACAAACAAAATCAACAATATAACTTCCAACTGGAGCTTGCCTTTTAAATTTTAACCCATTTAAACGATGCCCACGTAAATAAAACCATAATTTTTCTTCAAATGGTGTCATTTCAGAACGAAGTTTTTTCGAAAAAATCAACGACTTTTTAGTATAATTATGTTCATGCATGTTTTTATACTAACACAAATAAAAACAATCCTCTCGCCCCTTTGGGGAGAGAGTTAGAGAGAGGGGCTTACAAACAAAAAAAGACCCCTTAAAGTAAGAGGTCTTTTTTATATTTTTACTATCTTCTATGCAATAGTTTTTACTTGGTTTTGTTGTTTATCATTCCAAAAATCAACTAGCATACTGCAGAAGAAAATACTTGAATAAGTACCGATTGCGATACCTAAAATCATACAAAGAACGAAATCTTTTGTTGTTACACCACCCCATAGATACAATGCTAACAATGTAATTAATGTTGTTAATGATGTATTGATACTTCTTGTCAATGTTTGGTTTACAGAAGCATCTACGATTTCTCCAAAAGACATTTTCTTAGAATAATATCTCAAGTTTTCTCTAATTCTATCGAATACAACGATTGTATCGTGAACAGAAAAACCGATTACGGTCAATATCGCAGTGATAAACAAGCCATCAATTTGAACGTTATACAAAAGACCTAAAATTGAAAATACGCCAACTACAAATATTACATCGTGGAAAACACCCAATATTGCAGCAAGTGCATAATCAAATCTAAATCTGAATGACAAGTAAGCTACAATTCCTAAAAACGCCAATGTTACGGCTATTAAAGAATTTTTGAACAATTCTTTACCCATTGTAGGTCCAACTGAACTTACTGAAATCAATTCAGGGTTTTGATATTCGCCCTTCAATTGATCTGTAATAACTTCTGTTGTGTTTGAGTCTTTGTCAATAAATTTTGTTCTGATAGAAATTATTGAGCTAATATTTGATTTTGTATTTTCTTGTTGAGAATTGTTTACGTTCAAAATTTGAATATAAGGATTTTCAATTCCAACTTTTTCAAGTTTTTCTCTTGTTTTAGTAACATCACTGTTATTTAGTTTTTGTTCCAATCCATATTGTAAAATTGTACCGCCTGTATAGTCAATACCAACTTTCAATGGAGCGTGGTTTGCATAAGTTACTGAAGAATATATCATTGCGATAATACCAGGAACTAGAAGAATTGTAGTTAGAAGCATCCACCACCATCTATATTTTACGATATGAACCAAGTGTTTTTTACCTGTATTTATCATTGTTTTACCTTTCTTAATTTTTCAATTCATTAGTCCAAAATACCGAAACGTGCTTTTTCACGTTTAGTTTCAGACGCTTCATAACTTTGACCAATTTCATCTTTTCTCAAGCCGAACAATGCCGGATGTTTAAGTTCTCCCGTACCAAATATCAAGTGCATAAAGTTTTTAGTAACAGTAATTGCACTGAACATTGAAACGATTACACCAATTGCAAGAGTTAAAGCGAAACCTTTAACAACACTTGTACCTAAAAGATAAAGGATTGTACAAGTAATAATTGTTGTCATATTTGAATCGAAAATACTTGTGAATGCTCTGTCAAAACCAGAGTTAATAGCAGTAAATAAGTTTCTGCCCTCTCTTAGTTCTTCTTTTGTTCTTTCAAAGATAAGAATGTTAGCATCTACCGCCATACCGATTGATAGGATAAAACCTGCAATACCGGCAAGAGTTAATGTTACAGGAATTGTTTTGAACAAAGCGAACAAAATCAAACTATAAATAATAAGAGCGATATCCGCAATCAAACCAGGAACATGGTAGAAAGCAATCATAAATATCATAACTGCTGAAAGACCGATAATACCGGCTTTTTTAGATTTAGCAACACTATCAGCACCCAAAGTAGGTCCAACAGTGTTTTCTTCAACGATTTTAGCCGGAACTGGCAAAGCACCTGCATTCAATAGGTTAACCATTCTTTCTGCTTCATCATAAGCAAAACCGCTATCTCCACCGGAGATTTGAGCTTTACCACCATAAATAGCTTCGTTTACACGAGGAGCTGATTGAATTTCGCCATCAAAGAAGATAGCCATTTGTTGCCCAACTAAAGATTTTGTCAAATCAGCAAACTTTTTAGCACCTGCAGCGTTAAACTCTAATGACACAACCCATTGACCTGACGCATCAGTACTTAATGTTGATTTTGCCAAATCTTGACCTGTTAAACCTGTTGAAACCCAAATAGGAGAACCATCAGCAGCTTTTCCTTCTTTTTTAAATTCCAATTGAGCAGTTTCACCGATAAAAGCTTTTGCTTCTTTCAAATCAGTTACATTTGGAATTTCAATTAACAATCTTTTTTCGCCAACTTGTTGAACTACAGTTTCCGCAACACCTAACTTGTTTACACGTTGTTCAATTGCAAACTGCAATCTGTTCATAACTTCAGGCGTAATTTTGGCAATTGAATCAGTTGTTTCTGCTTCAAGAACAAGTCTTGAACCACCAACCAAATCCAATCCTAATTTTGTTGGCTTAATAACGATAAGAATTGATGATACAATTACTATCGCCACGATAAACCAAAACATCAAAATTTTGTTTTTCATTTTCTCTATCCTTTTCTATATAATCTGATATTGTTTTCAATTTACAATTATTATATTTATTACAAATATAAAAATTATTTTATTATTCTTCTTGGCTAATTTTAATTTCGTCAAGAACCATGAATAAATCTTTTTTCTCGATTTGAGTAAGTTCAACCAACGGTCGTCTTACAAAATCTTCAATAATTCCATTATGAGCAAGCGCAGCCTTTACAGGAACAGGGTTTGGAGCCATAAACAATTTTCTGAATGCAGGATACAATTTTTTGTGCATATTTACTGCTGCCAAAAATTCACCTGATTTGTAATTTCTAATCATTGATTTAACTTCTTTACCGAAGATATGAGATGCAACAGAAATAACACCTCTTGCGCCTAATGACATCATTGGAAGTGTTAAACTGTCATCACCTGAATATACTGAAAAATCCTCAGGACAACACAATTTCATCTCAGTAATCATATCCATATCACCACAACTTTGTTTGATAGCAACGATATTTTGATATTTTTCAGCTAACGCTGCAACTGTTTCCGGCAACATATTTACCCCAGTTCGACCCGGAATATTGTACAAAATAATCGGTAAATCAACACTTTCCGCAATTGCAGAAAAATGTTCAAACATTCCTTTTTGAGATGGTTTGTTGTAATAAGGCACTACAGAAAGAATTGCATCAACATCTTCTTTTTGCGCCCATTTTGCTGATTTAATCGCAGTTTCTGTTGAATTAGAACCAGCATTCATAATAACTTTTGCCTTATTTGCAGCCGCTCTTTTTACAGTACTAAGCAATTCAAATTCTTCTTCATGAGAAAGAGTCGGGCCTTCACCAGTAGTACCTGCTACCAATACAGCATCACTACCATGAGTAATCAAATGCTTTGTAAGTTCTTCAGCTTTATTATAATCAATTTCTCTTTTAGAATTAAACGGCGTAACCATTGCGGTTATAACTTCACCTGCATCATATCTTAATGCCATATAAACCTCTTTCCCTTTCAAGTCTATCCCTACTTATCGTTATAGTATAAAACAAAAGGGCAAAAAATACATAAAATATTAAGTTATTTATTGAAAATGTTTGCAATATTTCCTCTTTACCAAAAATTATTATTAGTTTATAATTATTTTATGAAAAGAAATTTAGTAAAAATTCAAAACTTAAATGTCGATACCTTCACTATTGATGAGGCTATTGAATATGCAAACACAATCTCAGGACAAGTTATTACAATTAACCCTGAAATGATTGAAAATGCGAACCAAAACCCAGATTTTGCCAAAATTATAAATTCGGCAGAACTTGTTATTCCTGACGGAATAGGGGTTGAAATCGGGTTAAAAATATTAGGACATAATGTCAGAAGAATTGCAGGGATTGAGTTTTCGCACAGAATGATTGAAGAATGTGCAAAAAATAGTCAATCCGTTGCATTAGTCGGTGCAAAACCACAAATTGTTGAAAAAGCAAAAGAAAATCTTGAAAAAGAAATTTCCGGCTTATACATAACATACGCACATAACGGCTATTTTTCTGATGATGAATTAATTATAAACGAATTAAAAATCAGACAACCTCGACTTGTTTTATGTGCATTAGGCTCACCAAAACAAGAAGAATTTATAATCAAAGCTAAACAAGTTTTGCCAAACTCACTTTTTGTCGGAGTTGGTGGGAGTTTTGATGTTTGGTCAGGCGTTGTAGAAAGGGCGCCAGAAATTTACCAAAAATTAGGACTTGAATGGCTATATAGAACGGTAAAAGAACCAAAAAGATTTAAGAGAATTTTCCCAACTTTGCCGTTATTTGTATTAAAAGTTTTACGTGAAAAATTCATTCCGAAAGGAGTTTAATATGTTAAATGATGTTGAAATTAAAAATTTGGAAGAACTTTGTAAAGAAAACAGACGCAATGTTTTGAAAATGGTTTATAATGCGCAATCAGGGCATCTTGGCGGTGCGTTATCTGCTGTTGAAATCATGACAGTTTTGTACAATAAAGTTATGAAAACTTGCAAAAAATGGGGCGAAGGCGAAGATTTTGAAAACAGAGATAGATTTGTTTTATCAAAAGGTCACGCCTCAGCTATTCTATATTCAGTTTTGTCACAAGTTGGCTATATCAAAAAAGAAGATCTTATGGGATTTAGAATTTTCGGCTCTCGTTTGCAAGGTCATCCATGTCCGATTTGTGATGGTGTTGAAGTCGCAAGTGGCTCTTTAGGTCAAGGTTTATCAATTGCTTGCGGAATGGCTATGGGATTGAAATTAGATAAAAAAGATGCAAAAGTATTTTGTTTAATGGGTGATGGCGAACTTCAAGAAGGTAGCGTATGGGAAGCATTTATGCACTGCACACACCAAAAATTAGACAATATCATTGCAATCATTGACAGAAACAGACTTCAAATTGACGGTTGCACAGAAAACGTAAAAGGATTAGACCCGCTACCAGAAAAAATCAAAGCTTTTAACTGGAATGTTTTGGAAATAAACGGTAACGACGTAAAAGAAGTATATGAAGCTTTTGAAACCGCTAAAAAATCAGACAAACCTTTTGCAATAATCGCAAATACTACAAAAGGTAAAGGGGTTTCATTTATGGAAAACAACGCCGGTTGGCACGGAAAAGCTCCAAACAAAGAACAATATGAAGCAGCTATTGCAGAATTGAGTTAAAAATGATTATAGATAAAATTGAAAACATTGAAAAATATTCACAAATCCCAACATGTGTAGTTAAATTTATAAAAAATTTAACCCCCGAAACACCTGTCGGACATTATGAACTAGAAAACGGAATATTTGCAAATATCGACAAATATACAACAAAGTTGTTCGAAAATTGTAAATTTGAAGCTCATAAAAACTATATTGACATTCAAATTCTAATTGAAGGGACAGAACAACTTGATTATATAAACATTGAAGGTTTGACTATTAGCGAAGAATACGACAAAAATCGAGATGTTATGTTTTTTAAAAACCCGACAACTCCTCCTGATAGCATTATTTTAGGAAATAATAAGTTCGCATTTATATATACTTATGAGGCACACAAACCTCAAATGGCAATAAATAATATTCAAACAGAAGTAAAAAAAGTAGTAGTAAAAATCCCTGTATAATCAGGGATTTTTCTTTTTATTTTAAAACTTTTTCTTTATAATTTTTCACTTCATCATTTGGAAAAACTGCGTTCAAATTAGGTTCTACAAACTTTTTGATAACAACATTTTCAACAAACTTGTCAATCGGTTTAATCGCAATACCTAAAGCTACAAAACCACCTAATGTTTTCAACATTTTCGTTTTCATGATTTTGTTCTTTTGATATTTTTTGATAATATCTTCCGCTGCATCTCTCAATGCTGTAGCTTTATAATCTGGGTCTTTTGTGTATCTTGCTTTCAATTTCTCGAATTTGCCATACAATTTAGTCGAAAATTCTTCCGGTCTTTGTTCTGCTGCAAGACTGCCGTAAATTTTGAACATTTCATCAATATGTTTATTGGCAAAAGTCAAAACTCTGTCTTTTTGCGACATAGCCAAAGATTCAGGATGTCTGCGATTAAATATAGCATCACCCATCATTTTTATCGGATTTTTCAATTTCGTTTCTCTGATTAATTTTTCACGCTTAATAGAAATTGATTCCTTGAACAAATCCTTAAATCCGTCAACATTTCCGGCAAATGTGTCAAGATGTCGTCTACTTGTAAAATTCTGCAAGAAATTAATTACTTCTTCTTGAGATTGAAGTGACATCCCATTTTTACCGGCAACACCCAATACTGATGCTGTTTTTTGTCCTGCAATTACAGCACCTGTCGGAAGAAGGACACTCGCAAGAAGTTGGAATATTGCTTGTTCTGTACCTCGTTTGGCATTCGGATCGTATGACGTTTTGGCGTTTTTATACTTGTCATAAATATCTGCTCCGAAATACAACATTGCAGGGAACCACAACAATGTACCTAATTTTGGCGCAACTTCGCTAATTGCAGCACCCAATTCATTAGTATATGCCAACCCCCTGGCAGGCCACTTCATCAAAGGATCTGAATACTTTTTATCCTTAGATTTTTTTTGCGCATCATTATTTTCCTTCGCTGAGAAGTTAACGTTTGAGGTAAATCTGTAATTATTTAATCTGATCAAGTCTGCCATCTCCACACAAGTAATATTAGTATCTATATAATACTTGAAAAAAATATTTCTTGCTATTTTTCGGCGTTTTGTAAATATATTGTAATATATACAACCAATTAGGCGTTATAATAAACTTCTTTTACCAACATCAAAATTTGATTAATAAATTTTCTGTAAGCCGCCCTATCTGCTTCTCCAGACAAAATAATATCAGCTTTTGCAGCCGTTGGATGAATATGAGTTTTAGCCTTTGTTGATGCGTTTTCATAAACTTCATCAGCGGAATCGCCTAAATCTCTTTCGGCAGCACGTTTATAAAATCTTTCTTTTTGAATATTGTGAGAAACTGCAACAAAAATTTTGAAATCAAAAGCATCAACAACCTTGTCAGTCAAAGTAAACAAACCTTCTGAAATGATAATTTTTGAAGGCAATGCAAGTTTCACATTATCTCTGCGAATTGCAGTTCCTGACATATCATATTCAGGAAGATAAACTTTGTTTCCGAAAAGTAAGGATTTAATATGCTTTTTCATCAATTCCAATTCCAAAGCTTCCGGCACATCCAAATCATAATGTTTTGCAAATTCTGCAAAACTTCCGGCTTTTTTAACCATATCAGAACGGTCGTAATAATAATCATCTGTATTAATTCTGGTAATTGCGTTTTCAATACAATATTCTTCCGCAAAACTTTGAATTGTATTAATTATATCAAGCGCAATAGTAGATTTTCCGCTCGCTGTTTCTCCGGCAATTCCGATTGAACAAGATCTCGTAATATTATTTGATAAAAATAATGCCATTTTTTGAATGGCAGAACTTTTAACCTTACGGAATATTGAATTTTTATGCTTCATTTCATCTAAGAAAATTTGATTTAATCTTTTTTCTACATAAAGAAAAAGATTGTTGTTAGAACGAAGAAAACCTGACTGTGCTTGAGTTTGAGTTTCTGTAAAATTTTTAGTTAAAGTATTTTGCAATTTATAAATCCTTATTTCTCATACAATAAAAATTGAACAAAAAAAAATTTGCCAACTGCTTTATAATATGTTACCAAAAATACACAAAAAAAGAATAAAGTATGTATAAATGTAAAAAGCAATTTTTTGTAAAATTTTTACTTTATATAAATAGGGAAAATATTTGTGGAAATTTGGTTATGTCAAAATTCATAAACATATTGCTAAACAAGGGAATAAAAGCTCCTCCTCTATCTTGGCGTACAAGTTGGCTCGGTTCAACTTTTAATACCATATCAAATTCCGTAAAAGATTTTATCAAACCAAATAAACTCGGGAAAGAGTTTAGTAATGTCATGTGGTCAAAACCGGATGCACAAAAGGTTAAAACTGTTTGTGACAAATTTGAAAAAGCTACCGGAATAAAAATGCTTATGACAAATCCGCATGATGCTTATTGTTTTGGGGATTTTGCAAATGTTCTTTTACACGATATAAAAAATGGAAGATTACCAAAAGACCTAAAATATGTTGTTTTCGGACACGGAGAAGGAACATCTTTAATTCTATCTGGTAAAGACAAATGGCATATTTTGGCAGCCCCAAATATCGGGATTTTTGAATATATAAACAAAAATATTCCAAAAGGCGAAAAAGTTTTGGTAAATTGTTGTGAAACAACTCCAAAATCAATGAAACACCTAATTCCAAAAGACAAACCAGCAATAGGCAAACCAACCCACACGGATGCTTCCAGCTCATATTATCATCCGTTGAAAATTGTTCAAAGCGGGCAAAGCAAAATCATTGGCGGTTATGCAAACGGAATTATGACATTATATTAATTAGGGAAGCATTCTTTAATTATATATTCTGCAAAGTCTTTATCTAATAATAGCCTATCTCGTCTGCAAACACCAACAAAATCTTTTCTTCCTTTAGCATCTATAAACGCATTTTCTTGTTTTAATTTAAAATAATTTTCTTGCAAATCTTTTAAATTATATTTTCGTTCTTTAGTGATTGGATTTCCTAGCTTTTTTACCTCTTCTTTATCATTTATATCAACTTGTTTATCCCATCTTTTATCTGCAGAAGCAGTAAACTTATCTGCATTTACAACACATTTGTAAACTACTTGCATAGCCCCTGTTAAATAACATATAAGTACATCACCTTTTTTAATTTCTCCCATACTGTTTTTAAAAAGACAGACATCTGAATTAATACAATCATCAAATAATTTTTGTAAATCAAAATCTTTTTGCTTGTTTTGGTCTGAATCTCCCAACGGTTTTAGCCAATACCACTTTTCTCTTTTTAATTCATCCCTATCCACCTCAAACTTAATACTATCTTTTTTAGATTTACTTTTTTCAATAAAATCAAGGATTTTGTTTTTTAATTCTTCAACTTCAATTGCTCTTGTTTTCATCAAATCAACAACATAACTTTCAATTTTGCTCAAATTTTCATTTTCGGAAATTAAAACACCATACTCTTTATTACCAGACAACCCCTTACTCGTAAAATTTGCAGAAGAAACAATTGCAGCAAAATATTTTCCTTTATTTTTAAATAAATATATTTTTGAATGTAAATTTTCAACGTCATACAACTTAAATTCAAAATTTTTATCAAGTAAAAATTTTATAAAATTTTGCCTTTCATTATCTATTGAATTTATACCATTTACATCTTTTGTAATAATTATTAATTTCTTATTTTTATCTAACTTTAATTTAGAATTAATTGATAAGAAAGGAGAAACAATTATTAATTCATCTGCTTTTGAGTATAAATTATGTATTTCCTTCAAATGTTGACCATCTTTAATTAAATTCATATAAACCTCCAATAAAATAAACCTTAAAACTCATTAATTTATAACACAAAGATGATTGCAAATAAAGTTTTAGCAACTATAATATGGCAATATATTAGATTAAAAAGTGAGTTATTTTTATGAATAAAGTTTCGGTTATTATCCCTTGTTATAACAAAGCTCCTTATGTAAAAGAGGCGATTGAATCTGTTATTAATCAAACATTTTCTGATATTGAAATTATTGTGGTTAATGATGCCTCTACGGATAATAGCGCAGAAATAATTAAAGAACTTAAAGAAAAATATGACAATATCTTATTCATAAATAACAAAACCAATCAAGGTGTCGTTAAAACAAGAAATACCGCCATTAACATAGCCACAGGCGAATATATTCTTCCGCTTGATGCTGATGACACAATCGAAAATACTT
Source organism: uncultured Candidatus Melainabacteria bacterium (assembly GCA_937898445.1). GTDB lineage: Bacteria > Cyanobacteriota > Vampirovibrionia > Gastranaerophilales > Gastranaerophilaceae > Stercorousia. The sequence goes on from CALEJY010000006.1 coordinate 10,225, forward strand.
TTGTTGAAAAAGCAGTCAAAATCTTAGACAAACATCCTGAAATCGGTGTTGTAGGCTGCCGTTTTGAATTTGATAACAAAGACACATCATCAAAAGGTTTAATTAAAAATTCAAAAATAATGTATTTGGAAGAACTTTTTGTTTGCACTGTTATGTTTAGAAAAACTGATTTTCTTAAAACAGGCGGCTACAAAGAATGTATGGATAAATTGGGTTGTGAAGATTTAGAACTTTTCTTATCGTTTATAGAAAATGGTTTGAAATTCTACAAAATTAACGAACACCTTTTTAATTACAGACAAAATACTGAAAACTGTCGAACTCATGCACAATTAAAAAACACATTTTTAATCAAAAAGCAATTAATCGCACTACACCCAAATTTATATTTAAAAAAATCTAATATTTGGATGTTTTTCAGCAGCCCTAAACGTATCCGAAAAATTAAAAGCAGATACAAACTATTTTTTGTACTATGGATTGTTTTTGCAAGCTTAGTCGTTATTGAAGCTATTGCAATAATTGCACTACTTTTTATAGGTAAATAATTTAATAAAAAAAAGTACAGTTCAAAACTGTACTTGTAAAGGTTTGTTTCATCGTTTTCATTTTTATTATTTGTTAAAACCTATCGGCTGACGTTTGCCGTCTTTATTAGCAAAAGTTTCAATTGCCTTATTAAAATCGGTATTTGTTATACGCAAATTTTCAATATCTGCGTTTTCAAATGTCCCGTTTTCCATTTTTTCGTAAATTCCTGCTCTTTCAAAAGCATTTTCATGTGCTGTATTTACAATATGAGCAATATCAGCACCTGTTGCTTTTTGCGCAAGAAGCTTTTTAGTCAAAGCGTTTTTGTCTAAATCATCTGCAAGAGCTTTGTTTTTGGTGTGAATATCGAAAATCTGCGTAATCGCCTCTTGAGTGTCAGGAGCTTTTACTTCAATATGTTTTCCGAAACGACCCGACCTTGTAATTGCCGCATCAAGAGCTTTTTGGTTGTTTGTTGCAGCTACAACATAGATATCGTCGCCGTTTTTCTCAACATCACTCATCAATGTCAAAATTTGGTTTACAACTTTGTCACCATAAACATCCGCACCACCACGTTTTTTAGCTACTGCATCAAATTCATCAATAAAGATAATTGAAGGCTGATTTTCTCTTGCAGAATCAAATAATTCACGCCAATTCTTTTCAGATTCGCCAACCCATTTTGATTCCATTTCAAGCCCGTTTAGTTTGATGAAATTTGATTTTGATTCATTTGCCAACGCTTGCGCAATCAAAGTTTTGCCTGTTCCCGGAGGTCCATACATCAAAAAACCGTGATTTACTATTGAATTTTTGTAAGCTTCAGGATATTTTATCGGGTACAAAATACCTTTTTTCAAATCCTTGATTACTGCATCTTGTCCGCCAATATCCGCAAAAGTTACAGCTCTTTCACCGGCTTTCACGTTATTAAACAATGCTGATACAGATTTTGTATTTGCACTCTCAATTGCTTGCTTTGCCTCTTTTGATTTATCAAAAACTTGAGAAAATATCGGTCTGCTTAAACTCAAATCCGTTTTTGGCGCAGTTTTTATACGAACCTTTTTATTTCCGATTTCGATAACATCTCCGGCAACAACATAAAAACTTTCACCAGTTTTTATTGGAGTTTTGTTTCCACTAGTTTCACGCAAATACATATTAGCTTTATTTGGATTGAAAGCTTCTAATGTATCTTGCGGTGTTCTTGTAAAAATTGCCGCTCCTTCAATACCGTCTTCCGGTACAAAGAAAAATCTTTTGATTACATGCCCGACATCTTTTACAGAATCTTTCAAAACTTTTTGTGCGGTTTTCAAATCTTTTCCGGCAATAATCATATCACCTGCAGTCGATATTTTAAACAAATCTGCCAACCTATCTTCTAGCGGAAATCTTTTTACAATCGCAAGTGGAGAATATTGCAATCCTGAAAAATTGACTTTAGAGGATGTATCCATATTAGGCACAGACATATTGACCACATTTTGCGGTTTTGATGTTTGTGCTGCATTAACTTTTTGATTGTTTAAATAAGTGTTGTTTGTACGATAATAATTCTGTATAGCTGGTATTCTCATTAATACACCCCCTTGTTTTATTAAACCTACTACAATTGTAGTATTAAGTCAATAGTTATTTCTTTTATTATCCACTTCGGCAAAACCACAAATTCCATAAAAAATCGAAAAAATTTTAACCATTTAATCATATTTTAGAATTTTTATACTGTTTTTTATTAAATTTAATATTTGTGTCTATATTTTTATAAAACCAATAATGTTACAATTGTAATATTTACACTTTTTAGACATTGTTACATTTCTTTACATTTTTATGGTTTAATTTATTTATGCAAGTTTTATTGAACATAATAGCTATTTTATTTAGAATTTTTTCAAACTCATTCAGTAATGTTTTTCAAAAAAAACTCACTGAAAACGGTGAAGCCGCAACACGCATAAATTGTATCAACTATATACTAATGAGTTTAATCTCTATTCCACTCCTTTTATCGGTAGATTTTTCTCAAATCACATCTGAATTTTGGCTATACGCAATCGCCGGCGGAATAACCGGAGCAATAGGGAATTGCTTTATGGTATTGGCTCTAAAGCAAGGAGAATTGTCCGTTTTAGGTCCGATAAATTCTTACAAAGCAATTGTCGGAATGATTTTTGGAATATTTTTATTACACGAATACCCAAACATATATGGATTAATAGGAATTGGATTAATCATTTTGGGATCATATTTTGTATTAGAAACACCCAAAGCTCTGTTGAGAAAAGATATTCAATACAGAATTTATGCACTTATTTTCACCGCAATTGAGGCAGTATTTATAAAAAAGGTAATTCTATTAAGTTCTATAGTTAGTTCTTTTATAATCTCAAGTTTTCTCGGCGCAATATTTTCATACTTGATTATGCGAATACTAGAAAACGAAAAATTACATATTCCGAATAAAAAGAATAGCGTTATGTATATCTCAACAACACTTTGTTTTGCGCTAATGACATTCACAACCGCTTATGTTTTCAAATATATGAATGTTGGCTATGCTCTATCCTTATTCCAACTATCAATAATCCTTAATGTCGTTTTGGGATACAAACTGTTTAACGAAAAGAATTTAATAAAAAAGCTGCTAGGCTCTTTGATTATCCTCGTCGGCTCAGCAGCAATTTTGATATTTGGTCATTAAATTTTATACTAATATTGGCTTTCTATCTTAATTTTTCCATCTTCTTCGACAAACTGTTTTTTGTTAAAAAGTTTGTTTACCAAAGGTTCTGATGGTGCATTGCGTTTTTGATAGCGTTCTTTTTCTGTTTTAACATCATTATAATCATTTATTTCATTCATTCTAAAACGTTGCTGATTAATCATATCCATATCATGAACCATAATAACATCAGCAGTAGACGGATAAGCAAAAGATGGATTGGTCAAAAAAGCAAATAACAATAAAATTATATACATCACAAATTCCTTTATTTTATACGAAATACAACATTCGCAACTGCTGTAACTTTTTTATCAATTGTTGAAGTGTCATTTATCCCCATATCTGAAACATCTGTTGAATCCAACGGAGTAATTTGGAATACTCCCATGTTTACAGACTGAATTTTTCCAGGTCTGTTATGAGTAGCCTTCAACATACCAGTCGCTCTATCTTTTGCATCTTTTGTAGCATCTTTCAACAAATCAACTTTCAAATCAGCCAACTTTGAATAAAAATACTGTGTACTTGTTACATTAATATCAATACCTTTATCTAAAAGACTTTGAATATCTGTAGAAATCTCTTTAATCTTTTGAACATCATTTGATTTTATAGCAATCGGTTGAGACAAATTATAATAAGCAACATCATTAGTCATGGTTCCATTTGGAAGGTATTTATAAGAATTGTAGCCATTTGATGCGCTCACATCAATATCTGTAATTCCTTTATCTTGCAAATATTGTTTTACAATAGGCAACTGAGCTTTAACTGTACTATAAGCAGCCTGACGATTTGCACTTCTGTTAGTAATCTCAAACTCCATTCTTGCGGAATCTGATTTAACAATTTTATATGCAGAACCTGTTACCATAATCTTATCGTTGGATAAAGTTCCTGTCGCAATTTTAACTGCTAAAACAAGTCCAAACGCAAGGATAATAGCTAACCAAACAAGTTGAAATTTTTCCATTTTTTCATAAAACATACACATTCTCCTTAATTTACGAATTTATTATAACGAATATAGCAGAATTGTCAATTGAAAATTTGAATAAAATAAGGTGTGGATTTGTTCCACACCTTATAAAAATCCAAACTCTAATAAATTTAATAATTCATTTTCCAACCTTCTTTGATTATTTTATCCGCACAACCAACATTGGTTCCTGTTTTTTTCTTTTGAGTATCTGTGTTAAAGCAATAAACATTTGAATTTACCATTTGTTCATACATATCATTCCAAGCTTTTTCTACACTATTAAAACAAGCCGTTGGATCTGAAGCACTTGCACAATTAGCTTGTTGCTTTGCAATATTTTTATTTATTGATTGGCTAACAGAAGGTAAAACAATACCCGATTTATAGCCCACAGAAAAATAAAAAATATCTCTACCTAATTCATTTGGTTTTTTGAAAGCATTTATGTCTACTAATATATTTTGAAGACAACTTTGTGCTGTAGCATAAACAGGACATCTATAATCTTCTGAAGCGTTATTTCCAGGAATATAATTAGTACTTTTTCCAAAACAATACATTATAGAATCTGCAGAGATCATACAAGTTGGTTTATCATCAATAAGCATTCCTCCGCCAGTATAAAACAAATAATTTGTATAAATTTTACCAGTTTCTTTATAACCATACAATAAAGCCAAAGGTCCATCATAACCACTTGGCAAAGTTGTCAATTCTGAATTTGGCAAATATGTTTTTAATTCAGAAACAAAAGCATTTGCATCCTGAGAAGAATTTTCCCAAGTTTTCATTAACTGAGTATCAGAAAAACTAGTAACATCTTCTCTAGCCATTGCAGTTTTAGACATATTATTCATAACTGAATAAGCTTTTTGCAAACCTGTTACATAAGTTTGTTTTTTATAATTTGAAATCAATGTCGGTAATGTCAATGCCGCAACAACCCCGATGATGCCAAGAGTGATAAGAACTTCGGCGAGAGTGAAAGCAGGTGATTTAAGTGAAAAGTGAGAAGTGAAACGTGAAAAGACCGTATCGGTAAAGATA
>CALEJY010000007.1 GCA_937898445.1 uncultured Candidatus Melainabacteria bacterium
GAGGTACAATAAAATCTTTGATTTCGAGGAGGGGAATTTAGCTACTTGAAAAACTTCAAAAAATCTGTTAAAATAGAAATGTTCATAGTAAGAAAGAGAGGAATTTTTATGAAAAAGAAACAAAACAAGCTCGTCGGGGGGGGGGGCAATAGCCTAAAATCCTCTCATATCAAGCGTTTTGAATTGATTAAAGCTTTAAATAATCTCGCCCCTTGGGGAGAGAATAAATTTGTTAGTGAGCAAGAGCGAACTTACAAATTTAAGAGAGGGGTTAATAATATACTGGATTGCCACGCTATCGCTCGCAATGACGAGAAAAATTTATGTCACCCTGAACTTGGTGCTACGCACGTAGCCCATTGGAACAATTCTCGTAAAATAGCTTTTACTTTGGCAGAGGTATTAATCACTCTCGGCATTATCGGTGTTGTTGCAGCGATGACTATGCCTACTCTTATAAACAATTATCAGAAAAAAGCTGCTGTCACTGCAGCGAAAAAAGCTTATTCAACATTGGGGCAAGCCTACACACAACTAATTAATGACAACGGAGAAGGTTTGTCTGTTTGCACAATAAATAACTCTGAATGTTTGGGAAAATTGTTTGCTCCGTATTTAAAAGCTTTGAACGGTAATGGAAAACTTTATACACCATACACTGAAAAAGCAGAAGGCTGCTGGGAAGACAACGACATTGGAATGTCAACTGAAACTCATTATTGTTTTTCCGCAGTTGACGGAATTTCTTACGATTTTGACATGGAATTTCAAGAAACAAATATGAGGCAAGCTATTATTTATGTAGATATCAATGGACTAAAAAGACCGAACAAATTTGGGCGAGATAGGTTTGTTTTTACAATACTTAATTCAAAATTACTACCCGCTAAAGAACTTGCCTCTCCAAGTGAAAATGACTATCTTAACAAAGAAACCCCAGAATGTAATGATGGAAAAGCCGGCACAAACGGAAATACTATTTATCCAAACGCCGGTTGTACATACAAATATATTTATGGTGAATAGAAGTTATTTACAACCGACATCATCTTTATCAATTTTTCCATCAAAATTGTTGTCTATACCATCAGAGCAAGAACCGATTGAGTATTTTCCTTCAGCTCTGACACTATGTTGCAAATATCTTTCAGGGATTTTCTTCCACAAATATTCAAAAAATCCCTTATAAAATTTCGCAAGCGACATATCTTCAACTACCAAAACATTTTCATCATTCTTGTTTTCACCACTGTTTGTAAAATTCATTGAGCCAGCAATAATATATTTATCATCAATGATAACGCTCTTTGAATGCAATTTTCCTGCGCAATTTTCAACTTTTACAGGAACTCCGGCACCACGAAGCTCTTTCACTTTACTTTTCTTTGAATAAACATTTGTCGCATCTACAATAACTCTTACATCTACTCCTCTCTTTTTCGCATTGATTAATTCTGCTGAAAATTCATCGTGAGTAATCGTAAATGCAGGAATGTAGATATATTTTTTAGAGTTTTTTATAAGTGGAACAATATTATTGGTTATGATTTTGTCTTTTGGAGAAAATAGCGGTGTAATTTGGGTTTTACCCAAAACAACAGTGTTATGCTGAATTTGAGATTTTGAATTATGGAATTTTCCGTTCAACATTTGGCTAAATTCTTTTTCATAAATATTTGCAATTTCTTTTGAATTAATAAAGAAAATACAATTTGAATTAAAGCCTGAAAAGCCGGTTTTGGCAAAGTTCATAGAACCTGTTATTACAGATGAATTGTCAAAAATAATAAATTTATCATGCATTAAGATTTTTGGAGTGTCGGTCGATTTTTCATTCGCTATTTTTACAAACTCTTTTAAATTCGGATAATATGCTTTTGTACTAGTGTCGTAGACTATCCTGATTTTCACGCCTCTAGATTTTGCTCTAACTAGTGCATTATATATAGAAGGGTTGTCATCCCAACCGTATAGAGCTATATCTATCGAAGATTTTGATTTGTTGATTTGGTTTAAAACTTCATGACAAACATCCGTATTACAAGAATTGTTCGGTTTTAACGTTGTTGTCATATCGGTCAAATACATTCTTATACTGCCGTTTGAGATAGTTAGAGGATAATTTGGAATTACATTCTTCTTGAATTTTGTTTTATTGAATTTTTGATATTTTGATTTTTGAATATGACAAAATTTACACGGTTTTGCACCATCCGTTTTTTGCCTTTCGGGAATAACAATTGTGTCATGCGCCGAAAGTCCATATTTGCAATCTAATGTATGATATTTATTGCTCTTATGATTTAGGATAATCAAATTTAACTTGCGTGCTTTTGATAGTTGAGATTGATATGATTGAGTAGAATTTCCTTTATCATCAAAACCTAAGCCGGAATTTTTCAATTTTTTACTATACAACTCATTATCAACAACAATTTCTGCATATTTACAACTCGGCGTAATTTCTCCACTATATTGCAATTTAACAGATTTCCCGCTCAAATTGTTTTCTGCAAAAATATCAGCTAAGTATCCTAACTTTATTGCCTCCGAATGTGTTAGTTTTAAGAGTTTTTCTAATTCCGATTGCGGTTGAGATAAATCAGACGTAAAAGTTTTTAAATTCGGAATACAAATAATTTCACCGTCATCAAGAATATTATTTCCGTTCAAATCAACTTCAATTTGCGCAGGATTTATTATCCCTATCACTTTCTTTTCGGATTTTCTATAAACCTCAAACCCAGTAAAAGCAATGAATATCCCTATTATTAAAACAATTGAATATATTTTATTTAAGCGCATATTCTTTTTTATAATTTGTTAGCTCAAAACCAAGTCTTGAAATCTTATCTTTCAATTCTTTATTTTGAGTAATTAAAAATTCCGTATAATGTTGATTTTTGTTAGAAGTTGCATAATGGCAAGGATGAATTAGAGCTTCCGCAACACAATCACCTTCTAACGCCTTTAAACCGTATTCTATGGTCAAATTATCCATCAAACCTGTGTAGCCAACCCCAATCAAAAAATCATTCGTTAACAGGTCATATTCCTTCGCTACCGGTAAATTTTTTGAAGTAAAATAATTTAACAAAAGAATTTTCAAAATATTTGGCGGATATTTAAAATTACAATGTTTTTTGAAACTCGGAACAAAATACATTTCTTCATGTTGGGTTCTGATATATGGAATATTATACTCTTTCGCCAATCTTGCAACTATTTTGAAAATATTTGGAATAGCATGAGTGTGAACATGCGAATCTATATGGTCAACTTTTGTATAATTCATAACGGTTTCAATTTGCGTTCTAAATTCAAATTCAACCTGTTCCAAGAATTTTGTATCATTTGACATCAACATCAACTGCCCATATCCTTTATTAAATTTTCCTTTTTTATTAGTTAGCATTGGAGCTTTTGTCAATGAACGACCTTCAATAATATTAAGGTGAACACCAATCCCTAAATTCGGGCATTCGGGAATAATCTCATTAACCGCAGCATTAAAAGCTTTTCCATTAGCGCACAAACTTGCACTTGTCAAAAATCCTCTGTGATACCCATCAAGCACTGCTCTATTGAATGCCTTTGACATTCCAAAATCATCTGCGTTTAAAATAAATTTTTTGCTAACCATTTGCTAATAAATCCTTGCTTTAATAATAAATATATTATAATATAAAAGAGCCGGTTTTGGCAAATTGGAGAGAGAAATCATGGACAGACCGACATTAGCTATAATTATTCCTTGTTACAACGAAGAACTATGCGTAAAAACGACTGTTACGACTTTGTTAAATTTGTTAGATAAACTCGTTGAAAAAGGGAAAATTAAACAAGATAGCTATTTGTATCTCGTTGATGACGGTTCAAAAGACAAAACTTGGAGTATAATTGTTTCTCTTAACCAAACAGACAAAAGAGTTAAAGCTCTTAAATTCATCAGGAATTTTGGCAACCAAAAAGCTCTAATTGCCGGTTTGGAAGGAGTTCGAGGAATTGGTTGTGATTGTGCTGTTTCTATAGATGCAGATTTGCAACAGGATGAAAACTCTATTGAAGAATTTATTGATGAATATATGAAAGGTGCTGACATCGTTTCAGGTATTAGAAATGACAGAAAAACAGATTCTTTCTTCAAAAAATTTACGGCATTAGCATTTTATAAAACAATGAATATCTTAGGAGCGAAAATTCCGCCAAACCACTCGGATTACAGATTAGTAAGCAAAAAAGCTCTTGATATTATGGAACTTTATCCTGAAAAATATTTATTCTTAAGAGGATTTTTCAACGAAGTAGGATTAAAAACATCTTACGTTCATTTTAACGTAAAACCAAGAATGGCAGGGCAATCAAAATTCAATTTTGTTTCTCTTATGGGATTGGCACTAAATGGAATTACATCATATAGTGTTGTACCGCTTAGATTTGTAACCGTTTTAGGATTTTGCATGGCATTGTTTGGATTTTTGGTTGGAGTTGAAACAGTCATAGAAAAAATCTTTTGGCACAACTCACCAAACGGCTGGGCTACAACTATTATTTTGTTGTGCGTATTTGGCGGCATTCAATTGTTCTGCTTAGGATTGATTGGAGAATATGTAGGACAAGTTTATAGAGAAGTTAAGGGTAGACCTCGCTATATAAAAGATATTGAATTAAAATAATAATAAAAAATCCGGCTTTTTCGCAAAAAATAAAAAAACCGTACCACTGTCTATCGAATTTACCAAACAAAATTTCAAAATACACTACCTCTTTTTACAAATACGATACCCGCAAAGATTGCCTTAGTGCTGCTATGTTTCCATCCTGACACGGTTCGGCAGATTACGCCACCATAAGTATAAACCTCAACAATAACATATTTATCAAAGTTATTTTTCAAACCCTCACAACAGGCTCTGCACCTCGCATTAACTTCGAGTCAAGGGATTGCAATTCCCCGTGGAGTACGGCTTGATTTTAATATAACAAAAAATATTCTAAATATCAATTAATATTTTAAGGAGTTTATCAATCTTGCTAAAAGCTTAAAAATATGCTATATTGTTCTTACAACAACATATCAAACAGGTGGAATATGAAATTAAATAAAAGATTAGTTACATTAGGTTTAATAATATTAATTTTATCAATCGCATTAAAATTTATATGGGCAGGATTAAGACAAATCAAAGTTGATGATTTTCATGCTGCTGCAGTTATATTCTTAATCGATTCTTCTGCTTCTAACCAAAATCAACTACCGGAGCAGAAAAAAACTTTAAGACAGATTTGTAATTTGCTTGATCCAGAAGATCAAATTAAAATTTTAAGAGTGTCTGAAGATGCTTATCTAATCTATGAAGGCAGCCCAATGAACGGCAGCACTATTACAAAATCAATGGATGCTTTCACAAAATATGATAAAAAAGATTATGGTACAGCGTATGGAATAGGATTGAAAAAAGCTTTTTCTCACGCTTTGACTATGAAAAAAGATGGCTATGTTCCGGCAATTGTTGTTATTGGCGATCTTGAAAACGAAGGAGCTATCGAAAAACAAATCAATTGGAACACACTTCCATCAAATGTTCAAAACGTAAAAAAATACGCTCCGGATATTTCTATGATGTTTTTAGATGCACATCCGGCAAAATTAGATTTAGTAAAAGAAAAATTAACACCTGTTCTTGGAGAAGATCATTTGATTGTTTCTCCAAAACAAAACATAGATAAATCAATTAGGAAATTTCTTCACGCAATCGGAAGATAAAATTTGAGAGGATAAGAATGACTATAGTAATTTCAACATCACAAGGTGAAAAAATTTTTAATAAAGACGTTATAACTGCAGGTACAAATCCTAACTGTGACGTTATTTTAAATACAGACTATGATATTTTATTGACTTTGGAATACAGAGCGAATGAAAACAAATGTTCTATCATCAACACTTTCAAAAGTGATAAGGTGCTTTTCAAAGGTCAACCGATTAAAAAAGTTGATGTTTCAAATGTTTGCAAAATTATGTTTGGCGACTCTGATGAATTTTTGGGTGTTCGTGTAATTGCTGATGCACCTGCTACTCAAGCCAAAACAATTACATCAATCGGCAAAGAAGATTTGACTGAAGAAGATATTAGAGGTTTGTACGGAAAAGAAGTTAATGCCGTAACTAAAGTTAAATTAGAAAAACAAAAAGAAGATTTAGAAGACGCTCGTGTAGCGATTATAAAACAAGTTGCTTTCCACATCAACGATTTGAAACAAAAACTCTCAACAAACTCAAAAACAAGTATATTCTTGCATATCGCAATGTTTTTCAGTTCAATGATTTGCGCATTCGGCGTTTCAAACTACCTTATGGGATTGGAAATCAAAGAATCTGCAAACTTTTTACATCTTCCTACAAACATCAAAGTTTGGGGAATTTACACAATTTTGATTTATGGAATTTGTTTATTATTAAAACAGGGGATTTACTTGTATTTGCAAAGCAATGTTCAAAAAGAAATGTCAAAATCTGCAAAACTCGGACAAAGTTTTATGCTAATTTTTTCATTAATTTTTGTGCTTGCAATTTATGTTGTAAACCTTATTTATTATATGAATTTGAATGATTTTATGACATTTGCAATATTCATTTCATTCTTCTTCTCAGGTATTTTGGCAGTTCTTGCAATCTCTTGCGGATACTTTAAATGCAACGGCACAGAATGGTCAATGACTTTAGACAAATACGAATATAGAGAAGATTTTGAAAGCGTTATAAAAACATACAGACAATGGATTGAAAGATATATCAACAGCTTGAGCAATTCAAAATTGCAATATATCAAAGACAAAATGTTCAACCTTCAACTAAAATCTGTCGGTGAAACATTTGTCGGAATTTTAACCGCTCCATTCTTGGCTTATGGTGTTTCAAACACTTTAGCAATGTGTTTCCCTGAAGCTGCTGGCTGGGTAAGAATTTCCGGTTTAAGAATTAGCCCTGTATTTTTGACTTTGGCAACATTTATGATTATCTTTGCGTTTTTCTCTTTTGTAAACGCATTCTTCTGCACTAAGAAAGTTCAAGGTTCACAAGTTATTAAACAAGACGGATTTTCTGATTACCAACATCACGGGGTTACAATTTACGGACTTGAA
>CALEJY010000008.1 GCA_937898445.1 uncultured Candidatus Melainabacteria bacterium
CTAGAATTAGAAACACTGCATCAGCTTTGTGGAGAATATATGTAGGTTTCACTATTTTAGAAATTATTTTATTATATATATTCAAAATGCCATTATTTGATGCAGTTTGCAACTCATTATCAACACTTTCGGCAGCAGGATTTTCTCCAAACCCTGAAAGCATAATGGGCTATCATTCAATGCAAATTACATGGATTGTTTTGATATTTATGTTCTTTGCTGGCGCAAGTTTCAACCTTCAATACAAGGTTTTAACTCAAAAAAATCCGTTATTATTGTTCAAAAACGAAGAATTTAGACTATACGGAACTTTAGTTCTTGTAATGGCAATACTGATTACAATTTCATTATGTATAAATAATCAATTCGGATTATTCAAAAACTTTACTGATGCTCTATTTCAGGTAATCAGTATTGCAACCTCAACAGGAAGCTCAAGTACTGATTTTATTCAATGGAATTACACATCAAAGGCATTGTTATTTGTTGTAATGTTTATGGGATCTTGTGCAAGTTCCGCAGGTGGCGGTATAAAAATGGCAAGATGGCTCGTTGTTTTCAAAACAATGAAAGCAGAAATTACAAGAATTTTACATCCGAACGCAATTATCAATATTAAAGTTGATGGAAAAACTGTTCAACCGGAAGTTGCAAGACAAATTATTGTATATGTATTTTTCTATTTCCTAATTTTTGCAGGAATTTCTGTACTTTTATCAATCTTTGAAGGCGACACCGTTTTAGGTTTGACAGGCGCAATAACCTCTCTTGGAAATATCGGACCGGGACTGGCTCCGCAAATCGGTCCTATGGGAAGTTTTGACGGCTTGCAATCGCTATCAAAAATCGTTATGATTGCCGGAATGTTCGTCGGTCGTCTTGAATTAATCCCATTTTTGGTTATGTTCCAAAAAGATTTTTGGAAAGTTTAATCAAGGTGTAGAAAAATCTACTACTTACAAATGATTAAAATGAACAAAAATTATGTTTTAATCGTTACTATACTGTAACGAGGATTTTAAACTTGAAATTTAATAAAAAATTAGCAATACTAATACTTACATTATACCTTACAACATCTTCTGTTTTGGCGATAGAAGAACAAATGAGTATTGAAAAACACGCCGTTTTAAACATAAAAGATTGTGTTAGTATTGCGCTCCAAAATAGTCCAAAAATCAAAAAAGCTCGCTATAATTACGGAATTGCAAAAGGGAATGTTGGTATTGCAAAATCAGGCTATTTCCCGACATTAGGTGTTGGAACAGGTTACAATTTAACAGAAAACAGAACAAACAGAGCCAACACAAGCAGCAATATTTATTCTGCAGAAGCTAGTATTAATCAGCTTTTATGGAACTTTGGCAAAACTAATGCAAATATCAGAATGTATAATTTTGATAAAGATGCCGCTCTTTATGAATTTGAAGATACCGTATTAGAAACAATTTTTGGTGTAAAAACAAACTATTACGGAGTTCTTGCCGCAAAAGCGACAATGGATGTAAATAGAGCGAATGTTCAAATTAACGAACGCAACTACCAAAGAACAAAAGCTTATTTTGACGAAGGAATTAAATCAAAAATAGATTTGGTAAACGCAGAAGTTTACCTGTCAGATTCAAAAGTCACTCTTGTGGAATCCGAAAAAGCTTATCAAAACGCAATTGTGAAACTAAATAATTCTATGTATATCGCATTTGCGCCTGAATATGAAATCGAAAACACAGAAACTTTCAATTTTCAAAACAATTATGCTCCTGTTAGCTTGGATAGAATTGATGAGAAAAAAGACTTGAGTACACCGCCAAAAGGTGTAAACAATGCGTTTTTAACCTCTCAAGTTGAAGAAATCAATATTTTAGATAACTACAAATTTGAACCGTTTCCTTATACTTTTGAGGAATCTGTAAATTTGGCCTACAAAAACAGACCCGATTTAAAAGCTTATGATTCTACATTAAAAGCAATGAAAGAATCTTTAAAATACACAAAAAGAGAATACTTACCGGAAATTTCAGCATCTGCCGGATACGGTTACAGAGATAAATATAACTCAAACTCGTTTAATGTCGGCGTAAATTTATCAAGTTCTGTTAATATAAAAGGTCAAAAACACAAAATTGATAATGCAAAAATCCAAGTTCAATTGGCTGAAAACGAAATAGATCAAGCAAAACAAGATATCTATTTTGAAGTTCAAAACTTGTACATAAATATGGTACAATTGGAAAAACAAATTCCACTGTTAGCAGTAAAAGTAAAACAAACTCTTGAAAACTTTGAACTTGCAGATGGCAGATATGCAGTAGGACTAGGTGATTACATCCAATTACAAGATGCAAAAGTAAACTACAACAACGCCCAAGTTTCTTACGTACAAACGGTTTACAACTACAATGTTGCAAGAGCCAACCTTGAAAAAGCAATTGCACTTCCACAAAGCGTAACAACAACAATTGAGGATAAAAAATGATAAGCTTTGAAAAATTTAAGAAATTACAAATAAAAAAAAGATATATAGCGACCGCACTAATTATCGCAGCCGTAGCAACAGTCGGAATTACCGGAATTACAAGCAGCAAGCAAGTAAAATACGACACCAAACCGATTGAGCGCTGCACAATTACCCAAGTTGTAGAAGCATCAGGCACAATCAACCCCGTAAACACAGTCAGCGTTGGTTCTACGGTATCAGGTTTGATTAAAGAGATTTACGTTGATTACAATGACGTTGTAAAAAAAGGTCAAATTTTGGCTCAAATTGACCCTGCAAACTTTATTGCGCAAGTTCAACAAAACCAAGCGCAAATCAACAACGCCAGAGCGAATATGCAAAAACTTCAAGCTATCGCAAATTACGATCAAAAGCAATATGTAAGATACAAAAATCTTTATGCGAAAAACTTCGTAGCCAAAAGCGAACTTGATGAAAAATACAGTACATATCAATCAGATTTGGCACAAATTAACGCAGCAAGAGCGCAAGTTAGCCAATTCCAAGCGTCTTTAAAAACCGCACAGACAAACTTAGGATATACAAAAATTATTGCCCCAGTAGACGGAACTGTTATTTCTAGAGAAATCGACTTAGGTTCTCCGGTTGCCGCAAGTTTCCAAGCTCCCGAATTATTCACTATTGCGCAGGATTTAACCAAAATGCAAATCGAAGTGAGCGTTTCAGAAGCCGATATCGGCAAAGTTAAAGAAGGTCAAGACGTAACCTACACACTAGACGGCTACCCTGATAGCACTTTTGAAGGAAAGGTTACACAAGTTAGATTATCTCCAACAACAGTTTCAAATGTCGTAACATACACCGTAATCGTTGATGTTGACAACGAAGATTTGAAACTTAAACCGGGTATGACTGCCAATGTTTCAATTATCACAAACAAGAGCGAAAACGTTTTGTGCGTACCAAATATGGCATTAAAATTCACGCCTGATATAAATGGTCCAAAATACAAAAATCAAGGTCTATGGGTTTTAGAAAATGGCAAAGCAAAACGTGTTGATATTGAAACTGGCGCAAGCGACGATTCTTCAACAGAAGTAATTTCAAAACTCCTAAATGAAGGAATGCAAGTTATAATGGGAATTAGAGGCAAAGAAACAGGTAAAAAGAATGAAGGTGGCGGCAGACCACCAATGCCGTAATTTCAAACTCTAAAGAGTGCATATCAGAAAGGATTTCATGTCATTAATCGAAGTAAAAGATGCCATAAAAACATACCAAACGGGCGAAGATAGCTTTAACGCCTTAAATTGCGTATCGCTTTCTGTTGAAAAAGGTGAATTTGTCGCAATTATGGGGGCATCAGGTTCCGGTAAATCAACATTTATGAATATGCTCGGAACTTTAGACAAACCGAATTCCGGCAGCTATTACCTTGACGGTATTGATATGCTTTCACTCGATACAAACAGTCTTGCGATGGTACGAAACGAAAAAATGGGGTTTGTTTTTCAGGGATTTAACCTGATTTCAAGAACAACCGCACTTGAAAACGTTGAACTCCCAATGATTTATAAAGGCATACCGGAAGAAGAACGTGTAATAAGAGCCAAAAAAGCTCTTGAAATCGTAGGTTTGGGCAAACGAGAAGATCACATGCCAAACCAAATGTCAGGTGGTCAACAACAAAGGGTTGCAATCGCAAGAGCCATAATCAATGATCCGCCGTTAATTCTTGCCGACGAACCGACAGGTAACCTCGACACAAAAACAAGTATTGAGGTTATGGAATTTTTTGTAAAACTTAACAAAGATTTAGGCAAAACAATCGTCTTAGTAACTCACGAGCCTGATATCGCAGAGTATTGCAAAAGAGTAGTGAGATTTAAAGACGGAAACATAATTTCGGATGAAATTAACGAACATACGACGATACCGTATTAAATAGTGAGAAGTGAAAAGTGAATAGTCGTTTACAAAAAATAATATTATTGTACCTGATAAGAACTTCTCACCACTCACCATTCACTCAATTCCAAAGGAAAAACAATGATTGACTTCAAATCAACAGTAAAAATGGCGGTAGTTTCTCTAAAAATAAACAAAATGCGCTCAATGCTAACAAGTC
>CALEJY010000009.1 GCA_937898445.1 uncultured Candidatus Melainabacteria bacterium
GACTCTGGCTTTTGTAGTTTTATCCAACGAATCCATCCATTCAATAAATGGAATCTTGTCATTTGCAAGTTGGGCAATTTTGATAATTCGTTGTTCCATACTTATATTGTATTCTGTAGCAGACAGATTGTCAATACTAGTGTAATTTATGTTTTAAGAATAATAGTTTAAATATCTACAATAATTGTGAAATTTATTTTTTAACTGTAAAATTAGCATATGGTGGAAAGTATTCATTTAATAGATCTTATAGAACCAACATTTGAAAAAATAAGTAATGCTGAATTATTAAATGAAGGCGTTGAAATTTTACCTGAGGATAAGTTATCATTATTTGACGATAAAAAATTTGAAAAATTTGTAGAGGCATGGGCTTTTGGTTGTCAAAGTGAAAAATATTCACATGTTAAAAAAATGGGTGGAGCAAATGATAAAGGTATAGATATTATATGTTACTATCCTGATGAGAATATTGATATATATCAATGCAAAAAATACCAATCTGCGATAACTCCAACTGATTTTTATTTAGAATTAGGTAAATTGATTTACTATTCTTTCAATAATTTTTATCGTATTCCCAATAATTATTATATTGTATCACCAAAGGGAATAGGACCAAAATTAGCTCATTTAATGAATGATAATAAATTAGCACAGGCTTTAATAGAGAACTTGGATCAATACTGCAAATCTCAAATTACAAAAACAAATGATATTGAATTAAATGAAGAATTAAAAACTTATATCAAAAATTTTAATTTTAAAATTATTTCTGAATTAGATATAAAAAATATAATTGCTGAATTTAAAGATTGTAAATATTTTTCGTATTTCTTTGGTCTAAAATTGCTTAAAAAACCGGAATTGGAAAAAATCCCAACAGGCATTCAAAGTCATGAAATAAATTATGTTCATAAATTATTTGAAGCATATAGCAGTGTTGATCATACTGAAATAAGGAATAAAGATACTTTAAATGATAATTTTAGAAAACATTTTGAACGTCAGAGGACTTGTTTTTATTCTGCAGAAAGTTTAAGAGTTTTTACAGAGAAATCTTTTTACAGTAATGATCCATATATTGAATTGCGCAATCAAATTCTAATTCCTGTTGATTCTAAAATACTTATTAAGAATTATCAAAATGGACTAGAAAAATTGGAAGATGCGATTTCTGTTGCGGCTTCAATAACTATTAGAAATAATCCCCTTCAAAATATAACAACATTAATAGATCAGTTGGGAGTTTTGCATCAAAGGGCAAATGATGACGATGATTTTAGGTGGGTAAATGAATAATAGTATTAGTATTGTAGAAACAGCATTAAGAATTTCTCTTTTGTTATTAACTGTAAAAAAAGAAATGAGTCTGGAACGAATTACATGTTATGATTTTATGACTTCATATTTGAATGATTACAATTGTAAACAGGAAAATTTAGAAGCAATTTCACCTTTTGAAAAAGAAGAATTTATTATTAAATCAGAAATTGTTACGAATAGTTTAAAATTTTTGCTATCGTATAATTTGATTAGTGTTTCTTATAATGAAACAGGAATATATTACAAATCAAATGATATGTCTAAATATTTTGTAGATTTATTAAAAAGTTTATATAAGTCTAAAATAATCAAGCAAGTTTTATGGCTAGAAAATAATTATTCTAATTATTCTGATATTGAGTCAGAAAATTTGATTACCAATGTATTAAATTCTAAAAGTCCTACATTTATTCAGTATGGATTAATTGATAAGGAGCATTTTAAATATGCAAAATAAACTTTTTTTAAGAGAATTAAGAAGTGTAAAAGATAATGGAGAATTTGTAAGTGTAACATTTACAAATGGTTTAAATGTTATCTCTGGAATATCCAATACTGGTAAATCTTACATTTTACAATGTATAGATTATGTATTAGGAGCTCAAACAAAGCCAAAAGTCTTAAAAAATTATAGTACTACTTATAAATATTTATTGTTACAGATTGAATGCTCAAATGGTAATAAATTCGTTCTTAAAAGAGATTTTGAAGGCAAAAATTCATCAAAAGTTTTTTTATATCATTGTGACATTGACAAAGTAGAAAATTGTGAAGGTTTAAAATTAACTGCTAAAAAAAGTGATTCAGAAAATTTATCAGATATAATTCTAAAAAAAATAGACTTAGATAAGGTTGAATTATTAGGTAATAAAAAAACAGGTGAAAATTGTTATTTATCATTAAGACTTTTACTTAATTTTATTTTAATTGATGAAGTATCAATTATACAAGTTAATTCGCCAATTTATAAAAATGGTTATGATAAAGCATTAAAAGAATCTTTATTTAAATATTTAATTTCTGGAGAAGATAATTCTTCTCAAAAAATAACGGTTGATTCTGCTCAAATTTATAAAGCTAAATTTCAAGCAAAAATTTCAATGTTAGAAAAACTAATAAATAAAAATTTAGAAGAAATTAAATCTTTGAATGCTAATGATGAATTTATTGATATAGAATCAAAACTCAAAGAATTGAAAGAGCAAATTGAAAAAACTTCAAGAGCAATTGAGGAACATTATGAAAAGAAAAATAAAGTTCAATATGAATTAGAAATAAAACAAAATAAATACATTGAAATTTCTAGATTAATTAATAAATATAATTTACTAAAAGAATTTTATAATCATAATATAGAACGTTATAATTTTATCGCAGAAGGAACATACTATTTAGAACAATTAAACAATGACGTAGAGTGTCCAATCTGTCACCAACACCAAATTTCTCAAAATATTAATACTTCAGCAATAAAGATGGCTTGTAAAGCAGAAGCACAAAAAAATATTTTCAAACTAACGGAACTAGATGAAATTATAGAAAATTCAAATAAAGAAAAAGGATCTTTAGAAAAAGAATTTGCTTCATATAAGATTATTATGCAAAATCTAGAAACTAAACTTAACAAGGAGTTATTACCTTCAAGCAATTTACTAAAAAATGCTTTTAATAATATTCTATTATTACAAAATAATAAAAATAAAAAAGAATGGTTACAAAATGAAAATTATAACTATAGAAATTTAAAACAAGAATACGAAAATGCTATTGAAAATTACAACTCAAGCACTTTTGAACAAAAAATTTCTTCTGAAGCATATATTAATTTTGCTGATGAAATTACCAAAATCTTAAAGGCTTGGAATTACATAGATGAGCATGACTGTATTGATTTTCATGAAAAAGAAATGGATATTTGTATAAATGGTGAACCAAGAAAAAATACTGGGAAAGGACATCGCGCATTAACATATACGGCATTTATTATAAGTTTATTAAAATTTGCAAAAAAACATATCGGATTTGTTATGATAGATTCACCTCTTTTAAATTTGCGAGAAGTTGATGAAAACAACCCGACAGTTAGTCCTGAAATAAAAAATGCTTTTTGGAAAGATTTAGCTGAGACAAAGAATGATTTGCAAATTATAATTATAGAAAATAATGAACCTCCTATTAATATCCAACAAAAAATTAATTATATAAAATTTACAAATGATGAAACAATTGGTCGAAGGGGTTTTTATTAATAAAGATAGAAGCTTTAAACTATATTATAATAATTTTTAATGTTACTATTCAAGTATGAAAAATAAAGTTGTAAATAGTACAATTGGTACAATAAGTAAAGATTTAAAACTTTCTATGAAGACAATCTCAGAAGTGTCTAATACAGTAACTACAATGAAAGCTGCCTCTGATGCTATATCTAATACGGTTGCAACATTTCTTGCTTTCGAAAAACTAACTAATCCTTTACATCAAATATGTAAATTTAATGATTATATAAGTACTATAAAAATTCCAGACTTGTATATTCCTAAGATTAGTCGTATTGCAGAAACAATCAATAGTTTTCAAAATAACATTAAAAAAATCTGCACGAGTATGGATGAAATAAGTTCTATACTAGCTGAATATAACTATTTATTGCCATTAACATTACCTCTTGGTGTTTATTCAGATTTATTAGAATATTTAAATAATACAAAAGAGAGTGGCAATAGAGAAAAAGAAATAGACAACCTTCTTTTAAAACTTTTTTCATATAAAAAATGGGAAATGGCATCTGAAATTGTAAGTAAACTCAATAATAATGATAAAATAAATACTAAAAGAATTGTAATCTTAGAAGATTGTATTAAAGTTTTAAAACGTAATAGTCGAAAAACTGCTGCAAATACAATTTTACCGGTTTTAATTGCTCAGATTGATGGTATTTGGGTTGATATACTCGGTTCGAAAGATAAAGATAAATTAAAAAATACTATTAAAAATATGAAAAATGATAAATATGCTAATCCAGCAAGAGAACTTTTGGTTGATATTTTATTTCAATATACAAGAACAGCGATTCCTGTTAAATCGGATTTTTGCAGAAATAAAATATTACACGGTGAAGAAGTCGAATATGGTTCAATTAATAACGTAATTAGAGCTTTTTTAATTATAGAATTTCTAGATTCTATAAAAACCGATGATGAAGTTAATGAAAAAATCACTGTGTAAACAAAATCATCATTTCCCTGCAAATTCCCTGTT
>CALEJY010000010.1 GCA_937898445.1 uncultured Candidatus Melainabacteria bacterium
AAACGTCACCATAACCAGGCATAATCAAGTCTGAGAATGTTCTTGCACGTTTGTAGTTAGCAGCTGCATAAGTTTTCAATTCAAAACCAGGTTTTCTAACAATCGGTTGTGAATAGTACAATGAATATTGATAAGCATTACTGCCTAAGCCCCAATCTTTGTAAGGACCGTATTTGATGTTAGCAAATGTAGATGAATACATAAAACCAACACGACCATCTTTTTTGTTTACAGGAAAGTTATAGTCAGCAAAAGGGCTTTGTGCGCCTTTCGAGAAATAAGACCCTAAAGACATTCTGTCACGGTGACCGAACAAGCTATCTGCGTACAACATAGCACCACCACGAATGCTACCTGTATTATAACGACCTGCGTTATCCATAATACCCATTACGTGGAATGGGAAGTTTTCATCAGCAACAAGTTCAATATCTGTAGTTCCAGGTTTTTGACCTGCTTTCAAGTTAGCTGATAATTTAACACCTTCATTATATCTGTTGAAATCCAAAACATCTTTTTCAAGTTCTACGATATCAAACAATTGACCTTCTTTTTCCGGCAATCTTCTTGTGATATAGCCATCTTTAGTCCATTTGTTTTGTTCAACAGTAATATTACCAATTTTACTTTCTGTCAAAGCAATATAAATATGTCCGTTTTCAACAGTTTGTTCAGGCAAGAACGCACGAGCGGTTACAAAGCCTTTTTCTGCATACAAATTATTGATATTATCAATTGCTTTTTGAATATCTTCGATAAATACGTTTCTACCAACCAAAGATTGAATAGCTTTGTTAATTTCTTCTTTCGTTAAAATTTCTGACGGAGCAACTTCAATTGAATTTACATAAACACCTTTAGTGTTCATTTCTTCAATAGTTGCTTGCTGCATAGAGCCACCATTATAGTTTTGAATAACGGTGCTGCCTTCGTCTTGTCCGTCTAACTTTTTACGTTGTTGATAGTAATTATAATCTTCGTTTCTATAGTTATCTTGCGCTCTTTCTCGCAAATAACTGTTATCGTGCATTTGGTTCATCCCTGATTGGGATTGGATATCCTGATATATAGCAGGAAAACTGTCATACATAGCTGCATTTGCTGGGGTTACGGATACAGATAAAGCAAACGCTGCACACAAAATCATGATATTTGTTTTTGAATTAATCTTTTTCATTTATTCACCTTTTTACTAAGTTTTTCAAAAAAATATATATATTTTAAGTCCGGTCAATTTTATTTTTGCGCTTATTGAGTGAAATAAAAAGAATTTCTTAACTTTTATTACGAAAACTTAATAAAAATTAATTTTTATGTTCAAAAATCCAATGACCTGCTATTATTATATTGAATTTTTCAAAAGTTGTAAAGATTTATTAGAAAAAATCCATCTTTTGTTGTAGGATATTTCTATAAAATCAAACACACAGTGTAAGGGAGAAAATATGAATAACAAAGTTAAAATTTTGGCAGTTGGTTTATTAACATTCGCATCAGGAATTGCATTCAGCAATTTTGCTATGTCTGATGTACCTTCAAAAATCGCAGTAGTTGATGTTCAAGAAGTTGTTAACTCATCTTCTCAAGTTCAAGCATTGAAAAAAGAACAACAAGCTAAGATGAAAGAAGTTGTTTCTTTTGTAGAAAAAGCTAGAAAAGAAGTTGCAGCAACAACTGACGTTAAGAAAAAACAAGCGTTAGAAGAAAAATACAATAAAGAACTAAACACTAAAAAAACTGCGATGGATAAAAATTACGCAGATAAATTAACTGCAATTGATAACACAATTTCAAAACAAATCGAAACTCAAGCTAAAGCCGGCGGATACGACATTGTTTTAGCTAAAGGTGTAGTTCTATACGGTGGTTCTGACATTACAGAAGCCGTAAAAAAAGCAGTAAAATAAATACACTAAAACCATATAAATTCAAAAACTCTTTTTAATGTGCAACATTAAAAAACCTCTCTACAAAATAGAGAGGTTTATTTTTTAAATCAATTTTTTACAATAATCCTTAATCGGGCATTCTTCACACTTCGGTTTAATCGGTTTACAAATATTTTGCCCATGAGTAACTATCAAAGTATTTATATCAATCCAATATTTAATAGGAAGTTTTTCTCTCAATGCAAACTCTGTTTCTTCAGGATTTTTAGTTTTTACATAACCAATTCGGTTAAAAATTCTATGTACATGAACATCTACACAAATCGCAGGTTCATTAAAACCTCTTGAGATAGTTAAGTTGGCAGTTTTTCGCCCCACTCCGTTAAATTTACACAACTCCTCAATCGATTTTGGAACTTGCGAATTATATTTTTCAACCAATATTTTGGATAACTCGACAATCTGTTTTGCCTTATTTGCATAAAAACCAACCGGATAAATAGCTTCTTCCAACTTTTTGACATCGCAATTTGCGAAATCTTTTGGAGTTTTACCCAATTTCAGCATCCTTAACGTTGCTGGATAAGTCGTTTTATCATTAGTTCTAAGGCTCAAAATACACGCAATCAAAACCAAATACGGATCGTTAAAACTATCCATCAATCCAACAAATTCACTTTTTTGCTGCTTTGCCTTTTTTAGTAATTCAACTATTTTATCTATATCAATTTCGTTCATAATTTTATTATATTGCAAATATAGTTATTCTAAAAATCTTTTTGTGCTAAAATAAATCAGTAATTGACTAAATTTTTGAAAGGATAGGGATATGAACAGAGTTGTTGTTGGCGCACAATGGGGCGATGAAGGCAAAGCTAAAATTACTGATTTACTTGCAGGTGATGCAGATTTAATTATCAGATATCAAGGAGGTTGCAACGCAGGTCACACAGTTGTTGCACACAACAAAACTTTCAAATTTCACCTTATTCCATCCGGAATTTTATATAAAGGTAAAACTTGCTTTATCGGTGCAGGAACTGTTATTTTGCCTGAATATTTTGAAGAAGAAATTCAAGGATTAATAAAAGAAGGGATTGACGTTTCAGGCTTAAAAATCAACCCTCTAGCCTCTATTACAATGCCATATCATACAGAAGTTGACGGCTATAGCGAAGACACCGCTAAAAAGGGTAAAATCGGAACAACTAAAAAAGGTATCGGACCTACTTATACAGACAAAATGGCACGTATCGGCTTGAAAATTCAAGATTTATACTCTCCTGAACTTTCTGAAAAATTAGACATAATCCTTCCTATCAAAAACAAAACCCTTAAAGAAGTTTACGGCTTAAAAACTTATACAAAAGAAGAAGTCCTTGATTTGTGCAAAAAATATGCAGAAATTTTCAGACCTTATGTATGTTTTGATTGGCAAAAAGTTTTGGAAGATGCAAAACGTAACAAAAAAGCAGTTCTTTTTGAAGG
>CALEJY010000011.1 GCA_937898445.1 uncultured Candidatus Melainabacteria bacterium
ATTATTAACTGAAAACATTAAAAATTTTGCTGAATTGTCTTTCGAATAGGCCGAATATTGAACATAAAGGTTTCTTGCTTCCGGACTTTCTTTACTTGCAACAGTAGCAAGTTGAAAATGTTCAGCTACTGAAGGGTCAAATTTATACATTCGATTTGGTTCTAATTGTGTTGTAAATTTTTTTATAAGTGCAAAACTTTTGTCGGACAATTTGGACATTGATTTTGCTGCACCTGAAAAAGAAACTGTATCTCCGATATTGTTGGAATTTCTAATTACATTAGTATTGTTGCTATGTTGAGGCATAATGTTTGAACATCGATTGTTAAACATTGAATTATTTCTAATTGCTGTTATCATATTTTTTCACCTTTCAATGTTATTTATAAATCCTCTAAAAATATTTTTTTGCTATTATAATTCAAAAAACTTTACAGTACAAGTAAAATTTTTTGAATTTTGATAAAATTTTTATTTGTGATAGAATGAGAGCTGAGGATTATTTTATGTATATAAATAAAGAACAACTCGTTTCTTATATCAAGAAATTGAATGAGCCGAAAGTTTTGGTAATAGGCGATTTAGCCATAGATGAAATGATTTACGGAGATGCTGAAAGAATTTCTCGAGAAGCTCCTGTTTTGATTTTGCGTCATTCAAATACAAAATTGATTTTGGGTGCAGCATCAAACGCAGCGCATAACGTTTCAACTTTGAATGATGGAAAAGTTAGCGTAATCGGAGTTTGTGGGGATGATTTTCAAGCTACTCAATTGAGAGAAACTTTTGAAGAAGCTAATGTAAATTGTGGTTTGTTAGTCGTTGATCCTTCTAGAAAAACAACTACAAAAACAAGAATTTCCGGCTCTATTACAACTTCAATAACTCAGCAAATTGTTAGAATTGACAGACAAACAAATGCTTTGCTAAGTCCTGAAATTGAAGAAGAAGTTTTGAAACAAATTGAAAGAGCAATCCCTGAACACGATGCTATTATTCTTTCAAACTACCATATTGGAACATTAACTCCAAAAATTATTCAAGAAACAATCAGACTTGCAAATCAATATAATAAAGTTGTTGTTGTTGATGCTCAAAAGGATTTGGAAGTTTATAAAAACGTAACTTCTATGACCCCAAATCTTCCTGATACTCAAAAATCAGTTGGTTTTGAAATTGAAACTGAAGAAGATTTGAAACGTGCAGGAGACAAGTTGTTGGATGCGACTAATGCAAAATCAATTCTTATAACTTGCGGTGCAGACGGAATGTTTGTAACTCGTGCGCACGGAAATTATACAAAAATCCCTGTATTCAACAAATCAGAAGTGTTTGATGTTACAGGTGCAGGTGATACTGTTACTGCGGTTTATACGTTGGCTTTGGCGGCTGGTGCTGAACCTTCTTATGCTGCGATTATTGGTAACATTGCCGCAAGTATTGTTGTAAGACAATTTGGTTGCGCAACAACTACTATAGATGAAATATTAAGTGCTGTTGATAAATTATAATCAATTGCAAAATTATATGGAGAGAACTTTTCATGGAAAAATTTACAGAAATATTTAAAAAATTCAAAACGGTTGACCTAATTATTGTTGCCGGTGTAATTTTAGCCTTAATTGTAGGCTTTTTGACTTACAAAAATTTTAGACAAACTGCTGCAAAACAAATTGAAGCAACTTCTAAAATTTCATTCCAAGTATTCATTAGAGGCGTAACTCTTACAGGAAACGAAATTCCTCTAAAAGCTGACGACAAAACTTTTATCAGTATCAGAAACGTTCCTTATACAGATCTTGATATCGTGGATGTTAAAGCTGATAGAAAGAAAATTGTTCTTCCGATTTTGAACAGTAAAAAAGTTATGATTGTAGAAGATGTTTCTCAAGCTAATATGTATGATATTACCGTAACTTTAAAAGACACTGCAAAAATCACTAAAGATGGCGCAGTTGTTGGCGGAAACAAGATTAAGATGGGCTTGCCTATTACTTTGGAAGGTAAGGATTACAAATTCAACGGTACTGTTTCTGACTTGAAAGTTATGCCGGAAACTGATGATGACAAATTTCATAACTCAATAAATACAGACGACGATGTTCAATAAGATTTTAAAATTTACTCAGGAAAAAACAGAATATTTATATAATAATAGTTTATTTTTGCAGAATATTGACAAACTAATATTCGCATCAATTATACTCGTGTTCTTGACATCTACCGTAATGTCATCTGACGTAATCGGTTTTATTGCCTTGATAACAGTATTTTTGACGATTGTAAAAGTATTAACAAAACCGAACGAAACATTAAGTTGCAAATCGTTTGAACTATGGCTTTTGGCTTATTTTATGTTAGTTGTAGTGAGCCTTGCGGGTTCAACATTGTTTCATTTAAGTTTGAAAGGCTTTTTCAAAACTTTTACATATATGGCATTTTATTTTTCACTTGTTCAGTATTTGAAAAATAATAGAAATAAAATTCCGTATTTGTTAGGCGCAATCGGTTTGTGCGTTAGTTTTGAGGCTATAACAGGATTTTTGCAAAACTTTTCTCATGTTGAAGAAATTTCTGGTTGGCAAGATATTTCAGGTTTAAATCCTGAAGAAGTTATGACAAGAGTGTACGGAACTCTAAAACCATACAACCCGAACCTTTTGGGTGGTTATTTTGTTGCAGGAATTCCATCTTTATATGGTTTGGCTGCATACTTTTTAGCTGATAAAAAATACAAATTCGCAATTGGCGGTGTTTTGTTGGCATTGTTTTCAACATTGACCTTATTTTTGACAGGCTGCAGAGGTTCATACATCGGAATGATGCTGATATTTTGTGGAATGTTTGCGGTTAGTGCAAAATATTTGTGGCAGAATTACAAAACTATTTATTTGTCAATTGTAGGTGGAGTTGTCGCATTGGCGACAACTGCAATATTGCTTGTTTCTTCTTTGAGAGCAAGAGTTTTATCAATTTTTGCAATGAGACAAGATTCTTCAAATTCATTCAGATTTAATGTATATCATTCGTCTGTTGATATGTTCAAAGATAATTGGCTTTTGGGAATTGGTGTTGGAAACCAAAATTTCAGAGAGATTTACGGGCTTTATATGAAAACAGGCTTTGATGCTTTGAGTGCATATAATATTTTCTTAGAAATTGCGGTTGAAAGCGGTGTGTTTGCGCTAATTGCGTTTGTCGGATTTTTGATAACATTGATTAAAAATTCTGTAAAATTCATATTGAAATCGGCAGATACAAAATCAGTTATCTTTGCTGCAACTGCATTAATTTCAATCTGTGCGGTATGTATTCATGGATTGGTAGACACAGTATTTTTCAGACCACAAATCCAATTTGTATTCTGGACAATGGTTGCAATTGCAAGAATTATTGTTGTTGAATAAATCATAGTGTGCCACTTGAAAAACATCTAAAAATTTGTTAGAATAATAATGTGAATAATAGAAATAGAGAGGAAAAAGTATGAAATTTGCAGAAAACAAGCTCGTCGGGGGGGGGGTAATAGCCTAAAATCCTCTCATAATCAAGGGTTACGCCTGTTTTTAGAATGCCAAGATGTAAAGATGCTTAGAAGCAAAGTCTGTTACTATAAATCGTCATTGCGAGCG
>CALEJY010000012.1 GCA_937898445.1 uncultured Candidatus Melainabacteria bacterium
GGTATGATCATGATCCATTGTTACTTGAAGTTATTGAGCTTTTAAAGAATTATCAAACTGAATTAAGAGCGCAAGCTGAAATTTTCTTGCAAAAGATTGAAGAAAAAGTTTCGAAAGAAACGATTGACAAGTTTTATGCAATGGTTAAGCCAGTTAATGCGAACAACCGTTGGTATGATAAAGATCCTGTTATTTCAAAAACAGTTGAGATTTTGAGAATTGTACCACCGGAAGCTCAAAAGATATGCGCCCAAAACTTTATTAGAACTCTTAAAGAAATGGGTATTGACTATGTTAGCCCGAATGGGAATGATAAATAATTCGTGAATAGTGAATTGTGAGTGGTGAGTAGACTATTACGGAAGCGAAAGCTTAAACTATCTTTTGATGTTGTGAGTTAAATGAACCATTCACTATTCACCGTTCACTACTCACTTAAATCCTATGTTCAAAATAAACGCACCTGAAAATAATGAAAATTATGCTTTGTTTGAGAGATTTCTTACAAAGTCTTTTTCGTTTGCGGCAACAGGCTTGACGACAATTCTAAGACTTTTGTTGGTTACGAAAATTCGAAAAATTACAGACAAAAAAGTTCTTTTCGTTACCTCAACTGAACAAAATGCGCTGAGATATCAAAACGATTTGTTAAAAGCTTTTGGCGAAAAATCTGATTTGATACCGTTTCAAAATATCTCTATGTACGAAACAGTTTCACCTAACAGGTATGATTACGCTGAACAATATAGAATTTTGAACGAAAAACCGGATATTGTAATTGCTCCTGTTAAAACTCTTTTAGAAAAATTTCCTGATGAAAAGTTTTATAAAAATAATTCAACAACCTTAAAAGTCGGCGATGAAATTGATACAAAAGATTTAGCGCAAAAGTTTGTCGATTTGGGCTATAAACATTCTACAATGGTTTCTGATATCGGAGAATTTAGTATCAGAGGTGATATTGTTGATTTTTATTCGTTGGATAAACACCCTGTCAGAATTGAGTTGTGGGGCGATGAAATTGTTGATATAAGATATTTTAACAACGAAACTCAAAAATCTATTGAAAAATTAAAATCTACAGAGATTTTGCCGATGTATAAATTTACATTGAGTGATGTTTCGGATGATTTGTGGCAAAAACTTGCTCCAAAAGATGATGGAGAAGAAAAAGGTTATTTTGAAGGGATTGAAATTTACCAAAATTATTTCAATGATAAATTAGTTACGGTTTTGGATTATTTCAAAGATTATATTCTTGTTTTGGATGAAACTTCTGAACTTTATGCAAAATACGAATTTTTGGATAAGGGATATGAGGAGCAGTTGCAAGAAAATTTAAAACTTGAATTGAATGAAGTCTTGAAAGGTCGAAATCATGTGACTTTTGAAGAATTTATTCAAAAAATTGCCGGATTTGTAAAAGTCGGATTAAACAATTTTATTGATAGCGAAATGGATGAAATTGTTGAGTTTGATACTCAAACAATTCAGAGTTTTGAAGCTAACCTTGACCATATCGCAGATTTTATAAGAAAATTCATTTCTCCACAGCATAATGAGGGGTGGAGAATTGTTATTGCGACTGATTATCCGGAACGAGTAAAAGAAATTCTTGCTGAACGGGATATTTTTGATGTTGAATATAGTGAAAGTATTTCTTCTCACGGTGCGATTTTGACAGATTTTAAGACTGTGATTTTAACCGACAGGGAATTATTCAATAAAAGAAACAAAGAAATTACTTCCCAAAAACGATCTTATTACAAAGAAAAACCTGAATATATCGAAAATATTAACGATATAAAAGAAGGCGAATATGTTGTGCATAGTATTCACGGGGTTGGTATTTATAAGGGATTATCGCAACAAGAAATTGACGGTCAGTTAAAAGATTATTTGACTATTGAATATGCGAACAAAGACCGGCTTCATATTCCTGCAGAACAAATAAATTTGCTTGTAAGATATAGAGGTTCAGGCTCTATCAAACCAAAACTTTCCCGAATGGGTGGAAAAGATTGGGAAAATACTAAAACTCGTGTTAAAAAAGAGGTTGAACAAGTTGCTTATGATTTGTTGAGATTGTATGCAAAACGTAAAATGCAACACGGTATTCAATTCTTGCCGGATACGACTTGGCAAGTTGAGATGGAAGAAGCTTTTGAATACACGGAAACTCCTGATCAGATGAAAGCGATAAATGATGTTAAAGCTGATATGGAAAGCGAACAACCTATGGATAGGTTGATTTGCGGCGATGTTGGTTTTGGTAAAACAGAAGTTGCAATGCGTGGAATTTTTAAGGCTATAACATCAGGTAAACAGGTTGCAGTTGTTGTGCCGACGACTATTCTTGCGTTCCAGCATTATCAGACTATGTCAGACAGGTTTAAGCCTTTTGGGGTTCATGTTGAACTTTTGTCACGTTTCCGCAGTGCAAAAGAGCAGAAAGAAACAATTAAACATCTTGCAACCGGTGAGTGTGACGTTGTTGTCGGAACTCATAGACTTTTGCAAGAAGGAATTGTGTTTAAGGATTTAGGTTTGGTCGTAATTGATGAGGAGCATAGGTTTGGGGTTCGTCATAAGGAAAAATTAAAACAATTGCGTGAAAATATTGATATTATTACTATGTCGGCTACTCCTATTCCGAGAACGCTTTATATGTCGCTATCCGGAATAAAAGACATGTCAATTATCAATACTCCGCCGAAAAACAGGTTACCGATTAAAACTTATGTCGGCGAGTGGAATGAAAATATGGTGAAAAATGCGATTACGCACGAACTTGATAGAGAAGGTCAGGTTTTCTATTTGTATAATCGTGTTGAAACTATTGATGAATTTAAACTTCAACTTCAAAAACTTGTTCCGAATGCTCGTATTGCAATCGGGCATGGTCAAATGAACGAAAAAGAGTTGGAAAAAATTATTATTGATTTTGCAAATCACGAATATGATATTCTTTTGGCGACAACAATTATTGAAAACGGAATTGATATTCCAAATGCCAATACGATGATTATTCATAATGCGGATAAATTCGGGCTTGCGCAATTGTATCAATTGAGAGGGCGTGTAGGGCGTTCGCAAAGACAGGCATATTGCTATTGTTTCTATACAAAATCAAAAGAAATAACAAGAGATGCGGTTCAAAGATTGAAAGCGATAAAAGAATTTACAACACTTGGCAGCGGTTATCAAATTGCAATGAGAGATGTCGAAATTCGTGGTGTTGGAAACATTTTGGGTACAAAACAGCATGGACACATGGTAAATGTCGGTTTTGACACGTATTGCCAATTGTTGGAAGAAACCGTTCAGGAACTTCAAGGACAAGCGGTTGAAAAATCAGAACCTACAATTGTTGATATAAATGTTACGGCATTTATTCCTGATGAGTGGGTCGGTTCTGCTGAACAAAAAATGATTGAATATAAACGTTTGGCGGATGTAAAATCTGATGTTGAGTTGGATTATATTACTGAGGAATGGAAAGATAGATTTGCCAAACCGCCTGAAAGCGTTGAAAACTTAATAAAATTAATTAGGTTAAGACTTTCTGCAACAGATGTAAGAATTTCTCTAATTCGTGAAACTGATGACAATATAAGGATTTATACTCCGTACAGTCAGGCTGAGTGGAAATTAATTCAGCATAAATTGCCATCAGAAATCTTAAAACGAATAAAATTTACAATTGCTCCAAAATCTTGTGCAGAGGGACAATCAATACTTCTTTTGAACAACAGATACATGAATTTTAATGAAGTATTTAACATTTTGACAGATTTGTTTTATTATATAAACAAGACACGTAATGAATTTGTCTAAATCCGTAAAAGACATAATATAAAAGGAGAAATTATGAGAGGGAAAAAATTACTGACAACACTTGCGGTTTCAGCAGTATTGTTTGCCGGTTGTGGATTAAAATCAGGTGAAGCGATTATCAAAGTTAATGACCAAAATATTACTCAAGGTCAATTTGATGCTGAATTTGATAAACAAGCCGGTAATGGTATAGCAAAAGCTTTAGGAATTGATGTAAAAGACGACAAAAACAGCTTTTTGTATATGTTGATTAAAGACAGAGTTGTAAATGAATTAATTGTAAAAGCTTTGTTGAACCAAGAAATGCAAAAACGTGGTATTGAAGTTACTAACAAAGATGTTGACGATGCAGTAAAAGAAATTATTGACAAAGTTGGCTCAAAAGAACAACTTGATGCTTTGTTGAAACAAAACGGAATTTCAAATTCTCAATTCAAAAAAGATTTGAAAGAAGAAGTTAAAATGAAAAAATTAGCTAAAGAATTGGGTTCATCAAATGTTTCTGATGCTGAAGCTAAAAAATTCTATAACGATAATATTTCTAAATTCAAACACCCTGACAAAGTTAGAGCTTCTCACATATTGATTTCTGTAAATCCTCAAGAAATTGAAGAAGTTGTTAAATCAGATCCAAACAACAAAAATCTTGATGAAGCTGCAGTAAAAGCAAAAGTTGCTGAAGAGGTTCAAGCAAAAGAAGCTAAAGCAAATCAAATTTTGGCAGAAGCAAAGAAAAATCCAACTCAGTTTGCAAAATTAGCTAAAGAAAATTCTGAAGATACTGCAACTGCAAATAAAGGCGGAGATTTAGGTTTCTTTGCTGCAAAAGAAATGGTTCCTGAATTTTCAAAAGCAGCATTTTCAATGAAACCAAACACAATTTCAGACAAACCGGTAAAAACTCAATTTGGTTACCATATTATTATGGTTACTGACAGATCTGCAGCTGGTCAAGATCCGTTTGAAAAAGTAAAACCAAGTATTAAAGCTTATTTGGAAAACCAAAAACAAATCGAATTGATTGACAAATTGACAGAATCTTTGAAGAAAAGTGCAAAAATTGAATATATAAATACAAGTT
>CALEJY010000013.1 GCA_937898445.1 uncultured Candidatus Melainabacteria bacterium
TATCGTTTATAACGGAACTGAATTGGGCGGTGGTTCTGTAAGAATCCACTCATCAGAAGTTCAAAGCGCAATCTTCAAAGCTTTAGGCTTGACAGAAGATGAAGCAAAAGAAAAATTCGGATTTATGGTTAACGCTTTGCAATACGGTACACCACCTCATGCTGGTTTGGCTATCGGTTTGGATAGACTTGTTGCATTGCTTTGCAGAACAGACAGTATCAGAGATGTTATCGCATTCCCTAAAAACTCAGGTGCGAAAGATCTTATGAGTGATGCTCCGGGCGAAGCTTCTCTACAACAATTGAGAGAACTTCACTTGAAAAGCACTGTTCAACCACACCACAAAAATTAATTAATAATTTGAATTTCATACTTAAAACAAACTCCCCTTTGTTATATTGGGGAGCTTTTCTTTTGAAATTTTATTAATAGTTTATTTGTTATACAATTAAACTATGCAGATATTTAATGAACCAAATTTTAATCCAAATTTATCAATTGCACTCGGTTTCTTTGACGGCGTGCATTTAGGACATAAAAAAGTTATCAAATCAGCAGTAAATTTTGCAAAACAAAACAAGACAAAATCAGCAATTATAACTTTTTCAGAACATCCTTGTAAATATCTGAAAAATATCACTCCGAAATATTTAGCGACCCAAAAAGCCAAAGAACAAATGATTGAGGATTTGGGGATTGATTATTTGTATGAATTTGATTTTAGAAAAATTTCTAAATTATCCGCAAATGAGTATTTAGAAAACATTTTGGTCAAATACTTTTCACCA
Organism: uncultured Candidatus Melainabacteria bacterium; assembly: GCA_937898445.1. GTDB lineage: Bacteria > Cyanobacteriota > Vampirovibrionia > Gastranaerophilales > Gastranaerophilaceae > Stercorousia. Next base: position 789 of record CALEJY010000013.1, read on the forward strand.
TCAGCGATTTCTACCGGCTGGAATCACAATTTCGGTTGCAACAAAACAGGAAATGCAAAATTTTTGTATGAAAACGAAACGAAATACAAATATAAATATTTTGAACTTCCTCCTGAAAAATTTGAAAATGAGATTATCAGCAGCACGAAAATAAGAAATCTATTATTAAACGGAGAGATTTCAAAAGCAAACAAAATGTTAGGATACAAATTTAAAATAACAGAAAAAGTCGTCAAAGGCAACCAATTAGGCAGAACAATCGGATTTCCGACCGCAAATTTGGAATACCCTACAGATTTAATAGAACTTACTCATGGAGTTTATTCGGTAGAAACGAATTATGGCAAAGGGATTGCCAATTACGGTTCTCGTCCGACAATTAATGGTGTTAAGCCGGTTTTAGAGATTAATATATTAGATTTTAATAAGGATATATATGGAAAAATTTTGACAGTAGAATTTAACAAAATGATACGCACCGAGAAAAAATTTCCTTCTCTCGATGCGCTCAAAAATCAAATTCAACTTGATATAAAATCGATTTAATAATTCATTTGCCAATTATCATTCATGATTTTACCCATACAACCCCACCACATATTTCCACTATTACAGTATGAGGCATATAATTCTTCACGTCTATCCGCAGATAATGGAGGAGTAACCGTGTCAGTAGTTTCAGTACCATCACCTTCATCAACTATGCCGTTTTTATAAAGCACCATTGGGAAGGTGTCACGCCCAACGATATTTGGACCTTTTTGTCCATTTACATCAACATATATAGACATATTTCCATTTGAATAACCTGCAACACTAATTGATGCACCACTAGCCAAAGAAAATTTTCGCATTGAACCACCATTGAACAGATTTCCCATACTAGTTCCATTCATTCTTTTATATTCAGATGCAAAACAAGGAGAAGAATTTGTACCACAATCATTTACGACTTTAAAATATGTATTAACGAAATTAACCGCCGCATCAGTAGAAGTCATTCCCGCCTCTTTCAAATTAAGAGCGTTTCTATCTGTCACATATCTCAAAGCAGCCTGTGATGTTTCATTATAAACCTTATGGAGTTGAGTTACATAACTCTGACGTTGGTAATTTTGCATCAACGTAGGTACAGTCATAGCTGAAACGACACCGATTATGCCGAGAGTAACGAGTACCTCTGCCAATGTGAAGGCAGCTGCCTTTAGTGAAAAGTGAGAAGTGAAACGTGAAAAGACCGTATCGTTGAAGCTATTACCCTCTCTCTCTGTGAGAGGGTTGAATTTCTTAGTGAGTTGTGACGAACTTAGAAATTCGGGAGAGGGTTCTAAATCAACATTGATAGCCCCTGAATTAAATCCAGCGTCATTGCGAGCGATAGCGTGGCAATCCAGTCTATTTTTCAATTCTTGTTTTAACCCTCTCTCGTGGTTGTAATTCACTTCGTTCAAACAACCACTCTCTCTCCC
>CALEJY010000014.1 GCA_937898445.1 uncultured Candidatus Melainabacteria bacterium
AGGGAAGGAGCTAATTTTTCGTAACAGACTAATCAGCCAAGCCTCTTTGCATCTACGCATCCTTTAATTTTAGCTGATTTGCTTCTTAGCTTCCTAGCTACTTTTGATACGGACTTTTCACGTTTCACTTTTCACTTAAAACCCTATCGCCTTAGTACCTTATGAAGAAAGGTAGTGTACCTAGATTTCAAACTTAAAGCGCTTCTAATGCTGCAATTTTCATATCTTTGAAATCAGGAGTTTGACCAAACCATATTTCCTGCGCTGCAACTGCCTGATAAATCAACATATCCAAACCTGTTATAGTTCTTAATCTTAATTTATCTGCTTCTTTTATTAAAATTGTTTTTTTCGGGTTGTAAATAACATCATAAACAACCGCATCATGCCTCAAACTCTCTAAAGCTCGCAAATCCACCGGCATCATATCTCCGGCTTTTCCCAACATTCCGATAGGAGTTGTGTTTACCAACATTGCAAATTCGCTCAAATCCCTGATATTTTCAATCTGATAAACATTAAAATCAATTGAAGGGAATTTTCGTCTAACATAATTCATCAGATCAATAGAATTTGGAATATTTCTTGTAAAAAATGCAATTTCTTTAACTCTGCACTCTGTCAAAGCAACGCACGCAGCATGCGCAGCTCCGCCTGTTCCCAATATCGCAACCTTTTTGCCCCTCAAATCAATATCACTCGGAATAGCTCTTTTAAATCCGATAACATCAGTATTATACGCCCTTAAAGACTTATCCGCCTCAATATAAATCGTATTTACAGCCCTAGCTAAATCAGCGTATTTATCGACCTCATTAACAAACAACGAAATCGGCAATTTCAACGGAATTGTTACATTAAAGCCTTTATACCCACTACCTTTCAAAAACTTCACTCTATCAACCAAAGTATCAGGTGGAGTTTCCAAAATATCATAAGTCGCTTTTATCCCCAAACTCTTAAATCCGGCCTCATGAATAACCTTTGACAAAGAATGCCCTAAAGGATATCCAATCAAGCCAAACTTGTTTTCACGATTGTCATTAATAACAGGTTCGTCTGGCTTTTTCGGCTGAATAATAGGATTATTACTATATTTTGGAGGCTCTGTCATTTTTGAAGGGCCAAAAATATACGAAGGCACTTCCGTTTTAACAGTTTCTTGCTGCATACCTGAATATGGCTGATATTTCGGCGGTTCAAGCTGTTGAGAAGAAACCGTAGAAATTTGTTCCTGTTGCTGCTCCAACTGTTGTTGGATAGTCTGTTGAACATATTGCGGTTGTTTTACTTCCGGTTGACAGTAAGTCGGCTGAACAGGTTGAGAATAAGTCGGTGCATTATTCTGGGGTTGCGAATATTGTTGAGTGTATTGAGATGAAGTTTGAACCGTTGGTTGAGGAATTGTAGTTTGTGGCGGAACAGAAGTCGTTGTTGGTTGAATTGGAGTTTGTTCCACTGTTGTACTGGAAGAACTTTCTTTTACAGGTGAAGATGTTCCCTGCGCCTTCAATTCTTCTACTGATATTCCTAATTTTTTAGCCTTTTTTGCCAAATAACGTTCATACAATTCCGGATTCATTTCTTTCACCCTCTGCGTTAATTATTGTTTAACTTTAAATATTATTTGATAATAGCTTTTTACCCTCTTTGTCAATTATTGATGTTGGGCTAAAAATCCTACAGCTTTATTCAAGCTACAATCACATCTGTCAGACCTACTTATTGCTCCGTATTTTCTGCCGGTTGTTCTTCTGCATCTCGTTTGTAGTTACATTTCATACTTGAGCAAGAAATCACTGTTCCTTTTCTCAAAACTTTTTTAACTAACAAAGAACCGCATTCCGGACATTTTTCACCTGTCGGCTCGTTCCACAATGTGAAATCACAATTTGGATACTTATCACAACCATAAAAGATTGTGCCACGTTTTGATTTTCTCTCAACAATCATACCCTCACCGCATTTCGGGCATTTTACCCCTGTGGATTTTCTATACGGTTTTCTGTGTTTGCATTCAGCATTTGTGCATTCCATATATTTTCCATACGGACCGGTTTTGAAAATCATATCAGATCCGCATTTTTCACATTTTTCTTCACAAACTTGCGGTTCATTTGATTGTCCATCTTCTGAACTTTCTTCTGACAACGCATTCAAAGACATCATTGTTTTGCAATCAGGATAACCTGAACATCCCAAAAATTGCGTTCCAAATTTACTTGTTCTTAAAACCATCGGTTTTCCACAATTAGGGCATTTAATTTTACTTTCAATCCTTACTCTCTCGCCTGTTTGAAGTGCCTTATTAACTTCTTCAATAAACGGAGTGTAAAACTCTTGCAAAACGTTGTCCCAAACCGCTTTTTTCTCAGCGATTTCATCGAGCTTTGTTTCCATGCCTGCCGTAAATTTATAATCCATAATATCTGCGAACTGCGCACACAACTGTTTTGAAACAGTTCTTCCTAAAAGTGTCGGATGAAGTGCCTTGTCTTTCTTTTCAACATACTTACGAGTTTGGATTACCGTAATAATTGTTGCATAAGTAGACGGGCGACCAATTCCGTGTTCTTCCAATGCCTTAACCAATGACGCTTCATTATATCTAGGAGGAGGTTGAGTGAAGTGTTGTTTTGGTTCGACTTTTTGGCATTTAACCTTGTCCCCTTGTTCTAAATCAGGGATTTTGGCTTCGTCTTTTTGATCTTCTTCGTCAGCATCATTATAAACTTTCAAGAAACCGTCAAAAGTAACCTTGCTTGTTCCGGCTTTCAAGGTATAATCTCCTGCCGAAATTTCAATTGTTTTATTCGCAACTTCCGCAGATGTCATTTGAGATGACATAAATTTTTCCCAAATAAGTTTATACAATTTATACTGATCGTTATCAAGATATTTTTTAATACTATCAGGAGTTCTTTCAGGATAAGATGGTCTGATGGCTTCGTGCGCATCTTGTACGTTTTGTTTGCCTTTTACGTAAACATTCGGCTTGTCAGGATAATATTTTTCACCATAATTATTCAAAATATAATCCTTTGCCATAGCCTGCGCATCATCAGAAACTCTAACACTATCGGTTCTCATATATGTAATCAAACCGACCGGAGTACCGTCAATTTCCATACCTTCATAAAGTTTTTGCGCAACTTGCATTGTTTTTTGAACTCCAAAACCAAGCTTTGAACTTGCTGCACGCTGCATAGTTGATGTAATAAAAGGAGCTGTTGGCTTACGTTTTGTCGATTTTTTAGTAACTTTACTTACATCAAATTCATCAGGATAATTTGTTAAAAAATCAACAATTTTTTGTGCTTCTTCTTTATTCTTAACGCTCTTTTCTATAGCTTTTCCTTTAATTTTTGAAAGTTCAGCATCAAAAGTTTTTCCGTCTTTATCAAGCACAGTATGAATAGACCAATATTCTTGCGGAACAAAAGCTTCGATTTCATCTTCTCTTTCACAAATCATTCTCAACGCAACAGATTGAACTCGACCTGCTGACAAATTTCTGTTTCCGATTTGTTTCCACAAAACAGGACTAAGCTTATAACCCACCAATTTGTCCAAAATTTGGCGTGTTTGTTGAGCTTTAACCATATCCATATCAATACTTCTAGGGTTTTCAACAGAATGTTTTACGGCTTTTGGCGTAATTTCGTTAAACACAATTCTAGAAATCTTTTCATCTGGCACTTTCAAAATCTGACGGACATGCCATGCAATAGCTTCTCCCTCACGGTCGGGGTCGGATGCAAGGTAAACACGATCAACTTTTTTTGCCATATCATTTAACTTTTTTACAACATTTTGTTTTCCGGGAATTACCTCAAACTTTGGTGTAAAATGGTTTTCTACATCAAATCCCAAATTCTGCGTTGACGGGTCTTTTGTTGGCAAATTTCTAACATGCCCATAACTTGCCTCAATTTGATATCCGTCACCCAATATCTTTCTAATAGTCTTAGATTTAGCAGGAGACTCTACTATTACTAATGATTTTTCTTTTTTTTCAGCCGTTTTTGCCATTTTATACCACCTATCCTCTTACCGCTTTTAGCTGCGATTAACAGGATTAACTCTCTTATATCTATCCCCGTCGACTTGTTTAATTATCCCTTTAAGCGCCATCGTTGTCAAGTACATAAGCAAATTATCAATACTTAACTTTGTAAAAGCTTGCAACTCATCGACAGATTTTTCCTCAATTTCTAACGTTTCATAAATAACTTTTTCATCTTCACTCAAATCAGGAAGACTAAACAAACTCTGTTGCTCAACCTTAATTTCCCATCCCAATGCCTCTAAAATATCATCAGCACAAGTAACTAAAGTTGCACCATTTTTCAACAATTTATAAATCCCTTGAGTATTCGGATTAGTAATCAATCCCGGAATACACATCAATTCTCGCCCTTGTTCAAGTGTTAAATTGACAGTAATCAATGCGCCGCTTTTTAACGAAGCCTCTGCAACCAAAGTTCCATAAGACAAACCGGAAACAATCCTGTTTCTTTGCGGAAATCTGAATTTTAACGGTTCAAAAGTTGGATAATATTCCGACAAAACCGCACCACAACCATCTTCAATTCTTTTGTACAATTCTTTATTCGCCGCAGGATAAGAATAATCAAAACCGCTTGCAATAACACCAATAGTTTTTAAATTACTATCCAAAGCCGAAATATGCGCCGTTGTATCAATTCCTGATGCCAAACCGGACACTACACAAATATCTGTTCCATTCAATTCTGAAATAATTTGTGCTAATGCCTCTCGAGCATATCCGGTTGCCCTTCTTGAACCAACAACCGCTAAAGTCTTATCTAAATTGCAGTCAAATAAATCACCCTTATAATAAAGAACAGATGGCGGATCATCAATATTTTTAAGCATTCTCGGATATTTTTCATCATCGAATGTCAAATAATTAATTCCACGATTTTCAACCTCTGCAACAATTTTATCAACATCTAATTTATCTCGCAATCGCAAAAACTTTTCAGCTTTTTTGATATTCAATCCCTCAATTTGAGATAAATCCGTTGCATTAAATGCGCTCTCAATATCGCCAAAATAATGATACAGTCTTTGAATAAAAGAACTGCCAATTTCTTCTATTGATGATAAAGCAACCCAATATTTACGCATTTTGTTTTTTCTTTATTCTTTCTATTAATTCTTTAATTTTCGCTTTTTCTTCTTCTGCAATATCTAAATTCATATAGTCTTCAAAATATTCAATTGCATCTTCATAATCGCCTCTTGCAAAGAATAAAATACCGGCTTTTTTATATGCAGGAGAAAAAGCATCATTTCTTGCAATAGCTTTCAAAAAGTTTGAAAGAGCCTTATCTATCTCGTCATTAGCCTCATAAGCCTCACCAAGATAGTAATAAATCCAAGCGTTTTCACTCTTATATTCTAAAACATTTTCAAAGTTTTCAATTGCGCTTGCATAATTACCCAACTCAAAATGTACTCTACCTAAATCGTAGTAAACATCATAATTGTCAGGTTGTTTTTCAAGAATATTTTCCAATTCGTCAATCGCCAAATCCAACTTTGCATCTTCCATATAAAATCTTGCAAGGTAATGACGCAAAACAAGATTATCAGGTAATTCTACCAAGCCTGTTGTAACCAACCCAATTCCACTTGCCATATCTTTTCTTCTATAATAAATATCTGCAAGGTTTATATAAACTTGTGCCAACTTCGGATTTAATTCCTGCGCTCTCAGATAATGTTTTTCAGCCTTTTCATATTCACCTAAATTTGCATAACAAAGAGCAATGTTATTATACAACTCGGCATTATCCTGACAAGTTTCCAATACTGAACTAAAAGCATCAATCGCTTCTTGATATTTTCCATCGTTATATAATTTTATAGCCTTATCAACTTTTTCTTTTTCACTCATCTTACAAACCTAATCCTATTCCACCGTCACTATTTCCATTGTCGCCTGAACCGATATTTTTTATAACTGTTCTTGTATTTCCGTCAGCATGGAAATCTTTTGGTTTCATTGTCATCTTAATTTTGTCTGCATAAATAGTTCTTACACCTTGAGTAATGCTAGATCTTCCTGTAAAATATGCCTCGTTCGGTTTACCCTCTTTGTTCGGGTAAAGAGTAAGTTTAGGACCTACTGCATAGTAATCTTGATACCAAACACGAACATTTCCTGATGCGTTGAAAATATTTCTATCTTGCGCATATTCTTGACGATTAGCCTTCAAAACCAAAGTTGCACCATCATCCATAATAGCTTTTGATGTAGTATTTCCTGTTGCAGTCAACACTTTAGTTCCGGCACTATAATAAAATCTATCCGCATAAGAATCATTGCTTTCTTGTTTAATTCTTGCATTTCCGATTAATTCAATATCTTTCAAATCACCGTTTTTGTCGGTTCTAACTTTTGCCTTGTCTGAAAATGTATCCAATTCTTTATACTTAATTGTAACAGTTCCTGTTGCAGTCATAATACCTGTTTTTGTATCATATTCCTGTTCGTTTGCGTTGATTACAACAATAGGAGTTTTACCATCAAAAACAATAGATTGCGTATCACCTTGAGCTTTTACAACCTTTGTAATCAATGACATTTTCAAAATATTTGCTTTAACTTCTCGTTTTTTATTCTTTTTAACCTCATAGGCATAAGGTTTGTCGTAAAAAGTTGCAGTATCAAGCTTTTGATCTTTGTCCATAGTAACATCAGCTCTATCACCAACAACTTTCAAATCATCAACAGAAACTTTTACATTTCCATCAAATTTCAATTTATTTTCTTGCTCGCTATAGCTTTGAGTTTTTGATTCAATAATCAAATCAGAAGCTTGAACCACAATTCCAGCTGCAACTAGCAACACCATTAAAGTTAGAATTAATTTTTTCACTTAATCTCCTTATCGCTGTAGACTTTTGATACAGTTTTTCCAATAATTTTAAAAGTTTCATAATCAGGACTAATCTCAACTTTTTCTGCAGTAGACAATAGCTCGTCTTTTCTTGTAATACGAACATTCCCTTCTGCAACAGTCGGAATATCCTTTCCGGACCAGATAAGCCTGTTAGCCCTTAATGTAGTTAAATCTTTCAGAACAATAAATGTATCTTCGTAAAGAATAATTTGTTCTTTTTTTTCGTTATAAGTACCTTTAGAAGACTCAAAACTCATAGAAACCTGATTTTCATCGTCATAAAAGTTTCCAATAACATTATCAAGCATGGCAACCCCGTTTTTGCTGTCGTAATTACCGGTTTCGCCATAAATTTCCCAATATTTCTTTTCATTTTTAGTTTCAGTAAGAATAATACCGTCAATAGAGGCTTCTTGCCTATCTTGATCTGTTTGAAGTTGGCTTCTGTTAAAGTTGTGAGTAATAACTCCGGCAGAAATAAAAGCCCACGCCAAAAGAGCTACAATTGCTGCAAATGCACCAATATAAGCTTTCTGTTTCTTACTTAAATTTTTTAATTTTTCCAACAAGTCCATATATATTAATGTTATCATAAATTACTCATTTGCACAAAAAAAGATTTACGTTCTTAATATTTTAGACAAAACATTGAATACTACCCAACCTGGTTTCTGCCGTTGTTTTTGGCATTGTATAATTTCTTGTCTGCTGCTTCAATAATTTTTGATGCAGTGTCACCATCAAACGGGAATGTCGAAACTCCCAAACTTATTGTTACATGCGTTTCGTTATTTCCTGTTAATTTAAACGTCTTTTCTGCTACTCTATTACAAATCTTTTGAGCAGTTGCAAATGCCTCGTCTTTTGAAGTATTCGGAAGAATTATACTCATTTCTTCCCCACCATATCGACAAACAATATCAGTCGCTCTGACGTTTTTCTTTAATGTTTGCGCAACCTGCCTCAACACTGCATCACCTGATTGATGACCGAATGTATCGTTGAATTTTTTAAAGAAATCAATATCAATAATAATCAGAGAAAAATTATTGCTATAACGTTTTGATTGCTCAACTTGCATTCTAATCTGTTCTTGGAAATATCTATGATTATAAAGCTCCGTCAACCCATCAGTTGTTGCAAGCATGTATTGTTGTTCAAAATCCCTTGACTTAATCAAATATTTCACGATATAAGCAAGCGTAAACGCTGCAATAGAAAAGATTAGCGGATAAATCAATTCTAACCACAAGTTTTCAAATCGCATTGCATAATACGCAACCAAAATATAAACAAAATAAGTCGACAACGACATCATTGATGCCGCAAAGGCTGAATTTACTCTTGTAACAACAGATGCAATCAATAACGCCAACAACAAACTTAATGCAATTGTGTAACCTCTATCGACTTTCTTGATAAAATTATTATCCAAAATGTTATTTACATAAGTTGCCTGAACTTCTACTCCAGGGTAAATCTTACCTGTAGGAACAGTTTTGATATCGAAAAGACTAGCGGCAGTTGTACCAAAATACACGATTTTGTTAGAAAAATCATAATCCAATTCAGTTTTTTCGCCATTAACCGCTTTTATCAACTGATACATCGGGATATAAGTATAAGTTCCGGCAGGTCCGTACCAGTTAAGGATTGCGCTGCCGTCTTTGTCCAAATAAATTCTTCTATCTCCGATATGCAAATCGGAATGCTTGTCAATCTCAAACGCCTGTTGAGTTTCGCCCAAATAATTCAACCCAACTTTTAAAGCTAATTGAGGATAAAACTTGTCTTTATATTTCACAACCAAAGGCATTTTTCTCAAAATACCGTCATCTGAGCGAGAAACATTGATTATTCCAATATTTGAAGTCGCATCAATTATGCCTTGCAAAATTTTTCTACAATTAGAAAAAGTCAGCTGACTGAAATCTATTTTTGAATTGTTTTGAATATTCAAAGTCAATTTATCAGGAAGTTCCGGCGGTATTCTCAAATCTTCCGATTGGTTATCAAAATTCATTGAAGTGAAAATATTGTTGTATTTTTGAAAAGAATTAACCAACGCTTCATCTGCGCCGTTTGAACTCTTAATCGATTTTACAAACATCAAGTCAAAAACAATTGAACGTGGACTTTGTTGTTCCAAATAATTAATAATTTTTGCATAAATATCACGAGGAAGCGGCCATTCACCGTAATTATCCAAAATATATTCATAAGTTGCGTCATCTATTGCAACAATAACAATATCTTCACTCGGCTTTTTAGCTCCCTCATTAATCAAAATACTTTGGCGAAGGTCGAAAGTTCTGTTTTCAACCGTATCAATAAACGAAGCTAAATTAGCATTTTTCAATATAATAAACGCAAACAATGCGAAAAAAATTAAACCTATTGCGTATGAAATTTTCTTAAACATATTCCTCAATCTTATTTAAACTGGTTATATATTTAAGTATAATCAAATGCGAAATATTTGGCAAGAAAATAAATTAACTTTACTGATGAGAGGTTAAAGTTTTAACAATTTCTGAATTGCTTATATTTTTTAGGATAAACTGTTTTTCTAAAATAAAATTATTAACTTTCAAAATTTCTGTAGAATAAGATAATTCTTCCGGGTTTTGCAAATATCTAAGTAAGCATTGTTCGTGCAAATTCATTCTCTCAATCACCTATAACATTTTTAACGGATTACTTATATATTATGCAATCATTAAGAAATTTTAACATCAGACATTTGCATGAGATTTATGAACACTTGCACTTTTTTATTTCTGTAGTATTATTGTATTAGTCGAATTATAAAAAAATCAAGTTTGGAATCTTGAGAAAAGAAAGAGGTAAACAAATGAAAAACGGAATTCATCCTGATTATAAGAAAACAGTTATCAAATGTGTATGCGGTAACGAAATCGAAACAGGTTCAATCAATGATAACATCACAGTTGAAATTTGCAACAACTGTCACCCATTCTACACTGGACAACAAAAAATCCTTGACTCTGAAGGTCGTGTAGAAAGATTTAACAAACGTTACGGTAAAAAAGCGTAGATGTTTGAACCGTCAATTGGATTTTGAAAAATATTTAATGACGGATAAGAATGTTAGAAAAAATTTACAATTATACCACTCTTGTTATAAGGGTGGTATAATTTTTATAACGATTAAGGGAAATTTTAAGTAGAGGAAGGGATATATGGAAAATAACAACAAACCGGTTGTAAACCTAATTTCAAGACCGGACAATATGTTAAAAGTTGTCTATACAGCTTGTAGAACTTGCTATAGTGCAGATTATCCGATTAATATTTACGAAAGCACTGATGACAAAGAAAAAATGTTAAAATTAATCGAAAAAGTAATCTCATCAGGACATTATTCAACAATTGAGCATATCCAAGTAAGTTTTGCAATTTCTAATGTTTCAAGAGCTTGCACACACCAGCTTGTCAGACACAGACACATGTCTTTTTCTCAAAAATCTCAAAGATATGTTAAGGAAAAAGGTCAATTTGACTACATTATCCCACCTACTATCGAAAAAAATCCTGAATTAAAAGAAAAATATATTGAATTTATGGGAAAAGTTTCTGAGCAATATCAAGAATTTGTAGAAGCTGGAATTCCGGCAGAAGACGCAAGATTTGTTCTTCCAAACGCCGCTGCAAGCTCCCTTGTTGCAAGTTTAAACTTAAGAGAAATGATACACCTTGCAAACTTGAGATTATGCACTCGTGCGCAATACGAAATCAGAACAATGGTAAAAATGATGTGCGACGAATTAATCAAAGTCGAACCGTGGTTGAAACCATATCTTGTTCCAAAATGTGAAAGATTAGGTTTTTGCGATGAGGCAAAAGGTTGCGGCCGTAAGCCTAAAATGGAGGGAATTTAGAATAGTTGTAAAGTTGCGGTAGCGAACTACTCACTATTCACTAAACACCATGTTTATTTTTAACCCGATAATAATATCTGTAATACTACTTTGTGTCCTCTGTCTATGCAGAGTTAACGTGCTTTTGGCATTAATTGTAAGTGCAATTGTTGCCGGAAAAGTTGCAGGCATGCACGCAGGACAGATTATGGATGTTTTTATTAACGGGATGGGACAAAACAGTGAAACCGCATTAAGTTACATTTTACTCGGAACATTCGCAGCAGCAATGGCGCATACAGGTTTGGCGGATGTTTTGGCAAAAAGAATTACATTGCTAATCAAAAATAACAAATTCATTCTACTATTAATTTTAACCCTTCTTGCTTGCGCATCGCAAAACTTAATTCCGGTGCATATCGCATTTATTCCGGTAATAATTCCGCCACTTATCCATTTGATGAACAAACTTAAACTGGATAGAAGGGCAGTTGCTTGCGCATTAGCATTCGGTTTGGTAACTCCATATATCGTATTTCCTGCTGGATTTGGGTTAATCTTTCAAAGATTACTCGCTGACAATATGACAATAAACGGCATGCCTGTGACAGTTAATGATGTATGGAAATCGGTTTGGATATTAGGATTAGGGTTGTTTTGCGGCTTGTTATGGGCAATATTTATTTCTTACAGAAAACCTCGAGAATATCAAGATATTCCATTCAGAGAAGAACGCAGAAGGTCATTAAGATTTACCGGAAGCCACTACATAACTCTTTTTGCAGCGATTGCAACATTAGCAGTTCAATTATGGACTAAATCTTTACCTTTGGGAGCTTTAATCGGTTTAACAATAATTTTTGGGACACGAGCAATTGATCCTGAAAAAATGGATATCTTAATCAATGAAGGAATTGGTTTGATGGGATATGTTGCGTTCGTAATGCTTGTTGCTGCCGGATTTGCAGGTGTATTACAATCGACAGGTTCTATTGATAGTTTGGTGACAGGATTAATTCCGTTTATGATGGGTTCAAAATTACTTGCGGCATTTTTAATGCTGGTGGTTGGGCTATTCATAACAATCGGAATTGGAACATCTTTTGGTACAATTCCAATTTTAGCAGTATTATTCGTTCCGATTTTTATACATTTGGGATTTAATCCGCTAGAAGCAATTGCAGTATTTGCAGCAGCTGCTGCATTGGGAGATGCAGGCTCACCGGCATCAGGAACTACATTAGGTCCGACGCAAGGTTT
>CALEJY010000015.1 GCA_937898445.1 uncultured Candidatus Melainabacteria bacterium
CACAGTGGGCTACGTGCGTAGCACTTAAACTATTGCCCCCCCCCCGATGCGGAACATGCCGTTCCATCCGCCACATAGAGCTTTGTTCATTTTTACAAACTCATGTGACAACAATCTCTTTTTCATAAAAAATTACCTCTCTGTACTGTATTACATTGTTATTTTAACATATTTTTCAAAACATTTCAACATGAAAAAAGAGATTAGAACAAATCTAATCTCTTTTTTTATATCTTTAAATCCGATTACACTTTTCTTTTTCTAGCTGCTTCAGATTTACGTTTTCTTTTTACGCTTGGTTTTTCGTATCTTTCACGTTTTTTAACTTCTGAAAGGATACCAGCTTTTTGAATTTTTTTCTTGAAACGACGCAATGCGCTTTCAATTGATTCGTTTTCGCCAACTTTTACTTCTGCCATTTATGTTTTCACCACCTTTATGGTCTTAAATTTAGTGTTACTCTATATATTATAACCTAAATAAAAAATTTTTCAAGTGGTTCTAATTTGAGAACTTAAATTTACGCAGACAATGTAAAGATTTCGTAGATTTCTTCGTCTGAAAGTTCAGTAATAATCTTTTCGCCTTCGTAAACCGCCAAATCAGCAAGTTCTTTTTTAGCCTTCAACATTTCATCAATCTTTTCTTCGAATGTACCCAACGTAATCATTCTGTGAACCATTACGTTTTTATCTTGTCCGATACGATAAGTTCTATCTGTCGCCTGATCTTCTACCGCAGGGTTCCACCACAAGTCATAGTGAATAACATTCGTCGCACTTGTCAAGTTCAAACCTGTACCGCCGGCTTTCAAAGAAAGAACCATTATCTTAGCATCATCCTCTGTTTGGAACCTTGTAATCAAATCTTCCCTTTGCGGAACTGTCAACGAGCCATGAAAGAACAACGGATTTGTATTACATTCATCAGAAATAATCTTACATAAAATATCGCCCATTTCTTTATATTGAGTAAAAATAAGAGCCTTTTCATCATTACCAAGAATACTTTCGACTGTAGAAATACATTTATCCATCTTGCCGGAAGCTTCTCTACTCATATCTCCGCCCTTCAAGAATTGATAAGGATGGTTACAAATTTGTTTCAACGCAGTAATAAGTTTGAAGATATTTCCACGTCTGTTTACACCAGTAAATCCTGAAATCTTTTCCATCATCTCGTTAAGAGTTTTTTCGTAAAGAACTGCTTGAGGTTTAGACAAGTAGCAGTAATCGTTGATAACCATTTTTTCAGGCAAATCAGTAATAACGTGTTTATCAGTTTTCAAACGTCTTAGAACGAATGGAGAAACTGACATTTTCAACTTAGCCGCACGAGAGTTTTCCTTAAATCTTTCAATAGGAATTGCATAACTCTTTTGGAACTCTCTCAATGAGCCTAAATAACCTTGATTAATAAAGTCGAAAATAGACCACAATTCAGTCAATCTGTTTTCAACCGGAGTACCTGTCATTGCAATCTTAACATCTGATTTTAGCATCTTGATAGCCAAAGTTTGAGCAGTATCAGGGTTTTTGATATTTTGAGCTTCATCTACAATAATCATTCCCCACTGATTTTTCTTCAATTCTTCAACATCAATTCTCATAATTGCATACGTAGTAAGGATTACATCGTGTTTTAATTCCAATTTTCTTTCTGCACCGTGATAAATAACTGCATCTAAAGAAGGCGCAAACATTTGAAGTTCCTTCATCCAGTTACCCATCAAAGTAGTCGGACAAACAACCAAAACCGGCTTATCTAACTTGTTTTCCTCTTTCATTTTTAGGATTAAACTGATAACCTGAATTGTTTTACCTAATCCCATATCATCAGCCATACAAGCTCCAAAACCTTTTGAAATATTAGTCCACAACCATTTCAAACCGGTCATCTGATATGGTCTTAATTCACCTTTAAGAGTTTTTGGCGGAGTAACATCAACAGGTTTGTTGAAATCTTGAATAACTTTCG
>CALEJY010000016.1 GCA_937898445.1 uncultured Candidatus Melainabacteria bacterium
GCAGTAGATGTGTGACCAACTTTAAACAAATCGTGTTCACTTTCTTCCGGAGCCGTATAACCTGTGTATTTGTGGTACAAATCAGAGTTTGTAAAGCCTTCTTTTCTTCCTGTCAAAATTTTGTGCGGATAACATTGGTGAGAAACGTCAAACACAAATTTATCTACAGGAGAATTGAAAACATAGTGCATAGCAATAGTTGTTTCAATAATACCTAAATTTGGTCCCATGTGACCACCGGTTGTGTTTACTTTTTTTATAATCAAATCACGCATTTCGTCTGCAAGAAAATTCATTTCTTGAACAGACAATTTTTTCAAATCATCTGGGGTATTAACTTTGTCTAAAATCATCTTGTAATCTCCTTATTTATACATTTTTGCCCATTACATAGGCTTCGTTCATATATCTGGTACGTTTAACTTCATCTTTTTGCCAAACACCGGCAGCATAAATCAAACCTTTTTCTCTAGCATCTTCAAGGCAAGCTGTGAAACCTCTCAAACCGTCAAAAGTTCTTTCCAATGCCTGTTCTCTCATATCAGCTGCAGTTGCAATAAAGTAAAAATCTTTTCCAACCATAGAAGTATATCTTGAACAACACCTATCGATAAGAGTTTTAAGTTGTCCATTCATTGTATAGAAATACACTGGTGTTGCCATAACAATAACATCAGCTTGAACCATTTTTTCTAAAACTTCCGGAGCATCATCTTTTTGAGAGCAAGCAGTGTAACCGTTGTCATTACATAATCCGCAACCGGTACAGTAATTAATCTTTTTATCTCTCAAAAATATTTTTTCAACATCATGTCCTGCTTCTTTTGCGCCTTTCATAAACTCATCACACAAAGTGTCTGAATTTCCGCCTTTTCTTGGGCTTGCAGATAAAATTAAAACTTTTTTACTCATAATATTCTCCTTATACAATTATTATTTTACAGTTGAGAGTACACTCTCAGTCAAGCCCCAATTTTATTAATTTTTAATATTTTTTAATAATTTCCCATATAAAGACTATTCACCATTCACAACTCACCATTCACTCTATTTATGCTAAACTATTTATATGAAAAAGATTTTATGTTTTGGAGATAGCAACACATACGGATTTATTCCGCAAAGCGGCTTAAGATACGACAAAAACACCCGTTGGACCGGAGTTTTACAATCTCTTTGTATAAACAAATTTGAGATAACAGAAGCTGGTTGCAACAACAGAACCGCATTTATTGACAATCCGGCAGGTGTAGAACAAACGGGTTACAAAATCTTGCCAAAATATTTAAAATCCGCAAACTTCGACATAATAATTCTTGCAATCGGAATAAACGATTTGCAATTGTTTTTCAAACCAACATTAGAAGAATTTGAGCAAGGGATGGAAAGACTTATTCTAACGACAAGGGAATTATCTACAAATTCTGAAATAATCCTTGTTTGCCCGTCAAAATTAAATCTAAAAGGAATAAATAACGGAATATTCAGCTATCAATTTGATGAAATTTCTGTCGAAAAATCTTTCAAACTACCGCAAATATACAAATCGCTTGCGAACAAACACAATTGCGGTTTTGTAGATTTAAACAATGCAACAGAAGTTTCGCCACTAGACGGACTTCACTTTTCCCCAGAAAGTCATAAGAAAATCGCAGAATATTTATACAAATATCTTACCCAAACTGCCAATGACAATATTTGAAAATAATTCATAATGAATTTATGGATTTAATTTGGTACAACAGTTTAAACAAACCTGCTCTCAACCCACCAAACTGGATTTTTGCACCAATGTGGGGGATAATTTATTTTTTGATGTTTTGTTCGTTTTGGTTAATGATATATTCAGACACAAACATCGACAAAAAGCCTGCAATAATTCTATTTGTAACCCAATTATTGCTTAATTTTTCGTGGAGTCCGATATTTTTCTATTTTCACAATATAAAACTCGCATTCGTAATAATATTTTTCTTAAATCTATTTTTAATCCTAACAATTATCTCATTTTTCAAAATATCAAAAATTTCCGCAATACTATTAATTCCATATCTATTGTGGTTAATCTTTGCAACATATTTGAATTTTGAATTTATGAGATTGAATTAACTATTTTATCTTTTTCAAAGATGAAATAAAGTTGTTATGTTCAACATCTCCATCAACTTTGGTCAAGAAGATTTGACAATCTTTTTCATCCGCATCAATTGGCGGTAATTGAGAAATTTCCGCAGAATAATAATTACTGTCATTTCTGCTGCTTAGAGGTATTCTGTTTGCTAAACTGTTTAATGAAATGTTTCGCATAAATCCTGCAAACCCTTTATTTCTATTGCTGAATTTTGTATAAATTCTCAAAGCAGCATCACTGTTTTCAATATCATATCTTCCCACAATAAAAGAGCTTAATTGAGGTGCAGATGATTTAATCATCATTCTTTCGACAACATTATCTTTTATCGACAAAGTTCCGGTAATTTTATCAAAATTACCTTCCGGAATATTAACCAAATCAGAAAATGTTGATGGGCTAATCATAACTAACGGATTTCTAAATAACGCAGCGAATTTCAAAATATATTCAACTAAACCGACTTTTTGAATAGTTCCATTTTTGATTAAGAATTTCACAGAACCGTTCAACTTCATACTATCATCAGTATTCAATTCTATCAAACCACTTGCCTTACCCGAGATTTCTCTAGGAAGTGTCAAAAGAGTTGTCGCAATAATATCTGAATTTACATCCAAAATTCCTAATCTCAAATTGTATTTGTGTTTTTTCAAATCGCAATTAACTTTTGCAGACGAATGCCCTTCTGCAATCGCAAAACGGTTTGAATACATATTCAAAACACTGTTTTTATCAAGAGAAAGCGTCGCTTTTACGTCATCAAAATTGATATCTTTGTATTTTCCCTCTTTGATATGCAAAACACAATCTTCTACAATAAAATTACCGATATCAAATGTCGGAGTGTTGTCATCATTGTCTTTTGCCTCTCCAGAAGGTTTTACATCAAATTTTTCACTTGTTATAGCTTCTGAATTTTGATTATTCGCAGATTCAATAAACCTTTCGACATCGACATTATCAATCGTCAAATTCGTATGTTTTACAACAATCGGGAATTTTATTTGGTTTAAAAGATTTCCGGAAAAATCGAATTTTGAACGTCTATAGCCACCTTGAGCTGCCAAATTCAACATTCCGTCACTTGTTGTCATTTCGCCATGTTTTACAAAAACACGTTGTGACGGAATAAAGACTTCATCCATTGAAAGATTTCCGTTCAAATACGGATAACTTTCGCCATTAATCATTTCCATCTTACCGGCAATTTTACCGTTTTTAAACATCTTATCGCCAATCAAAACATTCAAAAACTCACTCGGTAATGGTCGAGGAATTTCAAATCCGAGATTTTTAACAAACGGTTCAGGTTTAGAAAAATCAACATTTCCTGCCAATTTTACAACCGGCTTAACCTTTTGCGCCTGCTCTTTTGTAAAACTATCCGGCACAATATAATAATCAATTGATTTTATATTCAACAAATTACTTTCAAAATGTAAATCTCCCTTAACCCCTCTGATATAATTTACAGGGGTTAAAGATGCACCATCTACAAGGATATCCTGACCTTTTTTTACACCAAACAACCACAAAATATCAATCTTGTTATTTTTTGATTTCAAATCAATTCTTGTCTTTGTCGAACCGCCAACCAATTCAATCTTAGTCCCGACCATCTTTGACAAATAATTCAACATAAAATCATTCGTAACAACTGCACGAGCAACAATATCCGTATCAATAGATTTCAAGTAATCCTTTACAGAACCTTGCATTTCAACTTTGTTTTCCTGCTTGTTGTTATAATAACCTTTAAAATCCGACAACGTAATATCGTTTTTCGTCATCGCAATTTTACCCTTTTGCAACAATAGCGGAATATTGCTCAATGGAACAATTTTACAAGAAATTTTATTTAAGTTTACAACGCCGTTCAAATCGTTGTTAGAAAGTTTTATATTAAAATTGAAATCGCCGTTCAAATCCTTGAAATAGCTTAAAGGTTCATCCAAATTGTTTTCCACAATATCAGAATCAATCAACGTCAAAACATCTGCAACATCAATTTTCTTTGAAAAGACTTCTAAATTATAATTTTTCTTTTTGTCAGCCCACGCATTGAAAAATATCTTTGAATCATTGAATATCAAGTAACAATTTTGAACCCAAATCGCTTTATTTTTAATAAAAACAGCATTTCTATCAGCCAAATTAAAATGAAGATTTTTCCCATCTTTTTTGATATCTGATGTCAGGTTGAAATGTACATATCTGATAACTTTTTGAGTATTATCAATTTTCAAATCATCAGCTTTTAAAGTCACATAAGTTGACGGCTCAATCTTATACAAAAACATAGATTTTTTCACATACAACAATGAATCAAAGAAATCAAAATCCCATTCAGATTTTTTCTGTTCTTCTTTTTTAGGTTGCGACAAATCCATCAACTTATTTACATCAGCAAAAATATAATCCGCACCAAGTTTTTGGATAATTATGTTTTTGTCAAAAATCTCTTTAAATGAAATTACTGTGTCAAATTTGTTTACGCTCAACAAACTTACACCTTTTTTAGACACAGAAAGTTCATCAACCTTAAATTCTATTACAGGAGAAAGCGAAGTTTTCAGTTCAGGATGAATAATTACAGTATCCAAATCCATATATTTATTAACAGTCTTTTCAACAAAGCTAATAAATTTAGGTTGCGAAACCGCATAAGGTAAAACTTTTAAATAAACTACAAACGGTGTAACTGCAAGCACTCCCGCAACCACAACCAAACCAGTTATAATCTTTGCCTTTTTACTCATCACCATAACAAAATTATATCATGAAATATTTTATGCTATTATTTAATTATGAAAAAGCTTGTTTTAACTTTATTTTTAGTTCTAATATTTTCATCACAGAATGCTTTTGCGCAAACACAAGAGCCACTAAAAGCTCAACTTACAATGCAAGATGTAGTTGTTTTCAGCAATGAGAAAAACACTCTTTTCGGACTTAAAGACAAATCAGGAAATGTCGTTGTCGATGCGCAATACAAAAAGCTTATTCGTCTTGGAAATTCCTCATGGATTATCAATAAAAAGAACAAATACGGAGTAATGGATAGTTCCGGCAATATTCTTGTTGAACCAAAATTCCGCCACGTAGACAGAATGATGTTGAAATACGTAAAACTCGGCAATGAAAACGACTATGGGGTTTACAACGAGAATGGCGAAATAGTTATTCCAAACGAATACATGGCAATAAACATGCTTTTTGGCGGAATGTTTCTTATCAAAAAGAACTACAAATATGGTGTTGCTGACAAAAACGGAAACATAATTCTCAAACCGATATTTGATGAAATCTATATGCCACAACCGAATATTATGCGAATAGAATATAACGGGCAATGGTATGAAATTGAACAAATTGCAGGTGGAGAAATTGAGTTAACGGAAGATGTTAAAAACATCAAAGAAAATAGCAATTTTAAGGTAACAGAATTTGTAAAAGATCCGCTTACCGCATCTGGTTATTCTGCCGTAACATTTACGGATTATTTTCTAAAAATTTTCTCATCAATCTCACCTTCGCACGAAGAAACAATCGATGAACTAATGCTATCTCAAGGTGCAGACACAGTAAACATCTTTATAAAATGTACATGGTTGCCCAAATACCCATTTACGTTTGCTAAAAAATATTACCATAACATCAGAACCCCAAATAACGGACCATTGAGCAACGTAAAAAGCGATTTAAAAAAGAAATTAGATTAATCTTTTCTCTTTGCCCCTTCCAAGTAGCAAGATAATTTTTATACATAATACTAAATAAAAAGATCGCGGAATAAATCCGCGATGACAAATTTTGATAAAACATGAAAAACAACATGTCATCGCGCACTTGTTGCGCGATCTTCTTTTAATATAAATAGGATTACTACGTCGCTACGCTCCTCGTAATGACACAAATAAATTAAGGTGTGAATAATAAAATATCCACACCTTACAAAACTCTAATAATTCATTTTCCAACCATCATTTACAATTCTGTCAGAACAATATTGATTATAATAATTATACTTTGAACTATATTCACTTGTAAAACAATGATAATAATGAGTTAAATAACTATCATATTGACTTTGAGCTTGAGCTTCTTTTGCAGCTTCACAAGCTTTTTTACTTCTCGGATCTGATACATTTGCACAACCAACCCTAGCACTATTAACATAATAATCTTTATATACCGCAATACTTCCATCAGGAACAACTTTACCACTTTTTGCACCTATTGCAAAAAAGAAAATATCACGACCTAATTGGTTTGGTTGCCTAAAACCATTAACATCAACCATAATTTGCCTTGCAAATCCATATTCCATCATTGGTGCAATCTTGCCTGCAAATTCTCTATCACCATCCTGAGGGTCTATTTGCCCACCATTTTGATTACCCGATCCAACATTAAAACAGTACAATATATTATCAGAAGATAACACACAATTACTATCAAAAGAGACACTACTCAAACCTTTTCTATAGTCATATAGACAATTACTAGCATTACTATCATTATATAGTTTTTGACAATACAACCTACAATAATGTATATGTTTAAAAAAATCAACAGCATTTGGAAAAAAGCTACGTAATTGATTTTCAAAGTTATCAGCTCCGTCATAACCTTTATCCCATGCCTGCCCTAAATCAGTATCAATAAAGGTAGAAACATCATCTTTTGCCATTGCAGTTTTGGTCATATTATTCAAAACTGAATATGCCTTTTGCAAACCTGTAACGTAAACAGTCTTTTTGTAATTTCCAATCAATGTAGGTAAAGTTAACGCCGCAACTACTCCGATTATACCAAGCGTAATCAAGACCTCTGCTAAGGTAAAACCGGCATTATGAGAGAGTTTTAGCGATTGCCCCCCCCCCGACGAGCTAATAATTTCTTTTTCATAATAAAACTCCTTTCTATCTTTATAATTTACATCTACATTTTAACAGATTTTTTGATGTTTTTCAAGTAATTGCCCAATTCTTCCCTATTTGTTATAGGGAAGATACCCGAAGGGCAGATGGGTGAAAACTTATAATATTTCCCTTACTGGATAGCACCCACCTTTCATCCTCCCTCATTAGGGAGGAATTTGTTTCGCTTAGCTGCTTCACTTCTTAGCTGCCTAGCTGCTTTTGACAGCGCCTTTGCCTCTTTGCATCTACGCATCAAAATCTTTGAAACTATCTTATAAAATTTGTTGCAATTTTATTTTCTGTTTGCGGATGGTCAAGTCCTGATTGTTTTCCTAATTCAATACATTTCAACAACCAAGCCATATTGTTCCCCAAAACTCTCATAATTTGCAAACCTTCTTCGTCTTTTCGTACATCGTCAGGAGAATTTTGCGCACCGTGAACCATACACCAATAATTTGAAGAAACTACAGGCATTTGATTTATTGTGAAATGTTTTGTAATAGCGTCAAGTGATGCAGTTGTTCCGGCACGTCTGGCTGAAACAATCGCTGCTGCAGGTTTGAACGCAAAATATTTTCCGCCCGCATAGAAAGCTCTATCCATTACTGACAATAATCTTCCTGCCGGATGCGCATAGTAAACAGGTGAACCAAAAACAAATCCATCAGCCGTTTTCGCTTTTTCAATAATTTCTGTCACAACGTCATCTTTGAACACACAACCCTCATTTTTGCGGCAATATCCACAGCCTGAGCAATCTCTGATTGCATCTTTTCCAACTTGAATAATTTCTGTTTCAATTCCGTTATCTTCTAAAGATTTTGCAACCTCAGACAATGCCGTATAAGTGCATCCGTGTGCATTTGAACTACCATTTACTAACAATACTTTCATAATATAAACCTCCGTTGACATAAATTATAACAAAAAAGAACCCATTTTTAACAGGTTCTTTTTTCAATTTTAGGAAAAGCCGGCTGAAAAGATTTATTTTATTTGTCAAGAAGCAATTTATGTGCCGGCATAGAAATTTTTATAAGCTACACCTTTTTCGGTGCAATATTTGTCTATTTCTTCTGATATTTCTTTAAAATATTTCGAATCTTTTTTGTTGTAAATGCTTTGATATAGCGATTTGAATATCGGATATTCTTCGTCTATAAACTTGAACATTTTTGTTTTGAAGTTCGTTCTCAAGTTTAACATATCAAACCAGTATTCGTCAACATAATCTTTCGTTTTGTCGATTATTAGTTTGAAATCTGTTATTTCAGGAATAACCGGAGCTATAAAAGCTACTGTTCTAATTCCATTTTCCTTCAAAATCTTTAAGGTTTGAAGTCTTTTTTCAATACTTGTTGCACAAGGTTCTAACTTTTCTCTCATTTTTTCATCAAGAGTGCTTAAAGAGATTGCAACCTCGACATGTTGCATCTTTTTAAATTGGTCAATATCTCTCAAAACCAAATCAGATTTTGTAACAATTGTAATATATGCAGCAGAAAACGCCAACTGCTCCACGATTTTTCGTGTAACTCTATATTTTTCCTCATAACAATTGTATGGATCAGTAACCGTGCTAATCATAACCTTTTTATCTTTGATTTTAAAAAGATTAATTCTTTTGTTGGTGCGTTTTATATCAATAAAATCGCCCCAATCTTCCTCATGTTTGCTAAAACTCACCATATAAGCCGCATAACAATAAAGACATTTCATCGGACAACCAACATAAGGATTTATAACAAAATCTAAAGTTGAAAGTTTTGTTTTGGTCAAATAATCTTTTACACGTGTAATATCTTCTACTACCATAAGTAGATGATACGGGGATTTTTAGCTCTTGTCAACAGAGAACTTTTCTTATTCGTGAACGCATATATCTTTTTCTATAATCGCCGGGGTTTGCGACATAATAATGGTTTCGAGGTATTTATCATTATTTTTCTTGATTTCTTCAGCGATTTTTTTAATTTCTTCATCGTTTGTGAAGTAATGCTTAACAGCGTACTTAATCACAGTCATGCCCTTGTTTGGATTTTTTTCAAATTTATAGATATCATATTCGAAATATTTCTTAGCATTTTCACAACCGTTTACAAGAAAACTTATCGCAGCCTTATCAGATTTTTTGTTTTCAATCAGTTTTAAAAGAACACTGTTTTCCGTATTTTCAACTGTTTTATCAAAGTTTTCGGCATATTTAATCGGATTATTTTCACTAGGATAATAATAAACTCCAATCATTTTTGACCAATTACCGACATTTTCATTTCCACGAAAATATTCGTTACCATAACCTTTAGTTTGCGGAGCTATGGCACTATATTTTAGGGTATAAACTTCATTTTCGAAATGAATTTCTTCTGCCTGACAAATTAAATTTGGGATTAAAAATGCTAAAATTGCGAATATAAATTTTTTCATACACAAATTTAAACATATTTTTGCGGATAAATAATTGTACAGTTAGGCAGTATTTGGAAAAATATTTACATTTGCAGGACTGCACCCATCCCTAACCCTTCCCTCACAAGGGAAGGGAAGTTTTTATTACAACCCTTCATTCACTGTCGTAAAATCTTTTCCACCAACGGCTTTATAGATATTTACAGTAGAAATTATATAGTTTATTTTTCCATTTATTTCATCTTTTTCAGCAACCAAAAGTCTTTCTCTGTCCTTCATCAAATCAAGGTTTGATTTAGCACCGATATCAAATTTTTGGTTAGCTAATTGGAATTTTTCATTTTCAAGATTATAACGTTTTACACTCTCTTTGTAGTTCAAATCCCTTGTAATCGCACCACCTAGTGAGTTATTAACTTCTTGAATTGATGTAAGAATCGTTTTTTCATACATTTGTTGCGCTTTTTCAAGTTCAAGTTTTTTGTATCTCAAAGTAGCCATTTTCATACCACCTGTGAACAAATCAATTGACGGAACAAAACCAATCAATGATTTGAAAGTATGGTTTCCAAAAATATTAGTCAAATTGTATGCGCTAAAACCGGCTTGACCGTAAAGAGTGAATTTTGGCAAAAAGTCACGACGTGCAACTTTTACATCAATTCCAATTTTCTGCACATAATCTTCTGCCTTCAAATAATCCGGTCTGTACTGAATTACTTCTGCATTAATTCCTGATGGTAACGGAATTAGTGCAATATTTTCATAACTGCCTCTTTTTACTTCTGATAAATCCTTTTCTCTCAGACCTGTTAAAACACCGAGTTCTCTACCTATAATTATTCGTGTATCAATATATGAATTTAATTCTTCTTGCAATTGGGTTAGAAGTTGTTTTTCGTTCATCAAATCCATAACTGTACACAAACCGTTTTTGTATTTTTTATCTTGCAAAGAAACAACTTCTGTTTGAATTTTCACCAATTCTTCTTGGTTTTTGATTAATTTATCCAACTTAACCAAATTGAAATAATTTGCCGCCAAAGAGGAAGTTAAATATATATAAGAAGCTCTTTCATTTTGTTTTACTATTTCTAACTGTTTTTTTACAGCTTTTGTTTTCAAGTAATTTTCACCCCAGATATCAGCTTC
Source organism: uncultured Candidatus Melainabacteria bacterium (assembly GCA_937898445.1). Classification (GTDB taxonomy): domain Bacteria; phylum Cyanobacteriota; class Vampirovibrionia; order Gastranaerophilales; family Gastranaerophilaceae; genus Stercorousia. The sequence goes on from CALEJY010000016.1 coordinate 10,624, forward strand.
ATAGCTCAATGTCACAGGTAAAAAGAAATTACTTTGTGAATAATCTGGAATTGTTACTCCGCCAAACCTTACTGTAGAAGATGAAAAATCCCTAAATACATCACCTTGAAAACCTGCATGCGGCAATTGATTTGCGAAAGACATTTTTACAACTTGATCAGCTTGTTTTACATTAAGTGTCGCAATTTTCAAATCCTGATTGTTTTGAAAAGCCGTTGACATGTATTCTGTCAAAACAGGATCGTTATATTTTTGCCACCAATTAAGGTTTAAATATTCAATTCTATTATCAACATCTTTTTTATTTGTTTTTGCCTGCACTGTAGAAACTGTGCATAGCAATAGTAACAGGGTTAAAAGTATTTTTAAATTTTTCATGCTTGCTATTTCCTTTTCTTGTGTTATCATAATAACACAAAGAAAAATCATGGACAAGACAGATTTATTAAAAAGTAGAATTGGGATGAAACTTGTACGTGTAGGCAAGATGGTACGAGCAATAGCAAACCAAAAATTTGTAAAAGCAAATTACGAAATTACCCCAGAACAATTCACAGTATTAACGGCAATACTTGATCATGACGGATTGTATCAAAGGCAAATCGGCGCAATTACACTGAAAGACAGACCCAACATTACAAGAATTATAAATATACTGGAAAACAAAGGACTTGTTACCAGAACCCCAGATACAAACAAACGAAAAGTATTCAAAATTAATATTACCGAAAAAGGGAAGAAAGAATACGAAACCGCTTTGCCAACAGTTGTAGAACACTGGCAGAACTCCGTTTCAGGCGTAAGTGATGAAGAACTTGTAAACTGCCTAAATGTTTTAAACAAAATCAAAGCAAATTTGGAAGAAAAATTACACATACAGATATAAGTAAGAGGTGACTATTATGACAGAAAATAATAACAACGAACCTAATAAAGAGATAAAAAAAGCCCCAAGAACTTCTAAAAAGAATTTACCTCCGGTAAAATCAGAAGAATTTGTGGAAGAAGCAAAAGAAAGACTTAAAACAAGAAAAGAGCGCAAAAAGAAAAAACGCCCTGAATATAAGAAAAAACGTGTTGTTGTACCTATTATTACGGCAAGTATTTTGATTATTACAGGTATTGCACTCGCAGTTCATTCAACATTTTTCCAATCAACAGACGATGCGTTTGTTGAAGGCAGACTTGTTTCAATAGCACCTCGTGTTCAAGGTCCTGTCGTAAAACTTCTTGTTGACGATAACGACATCGTTAAGGCCGGTCAACTTCTTGTAGAAATTGATCCTGCAGATTATGAAGTAAAACTTCACGAAGCAGAAGCCAAACTTGCAGAAGCAAAAGCTCAATTAAATGTTACTAAAAAACAAATTGACGAAGGCGGTTCTAACGTTCAACAATCTTTTGAAGACGAAAATTCTACAAAATCCAAACTAGATTTTGCAACAAAAGACCATAAACGTTATTCTGATATGTACAAATCAGGAATTGTTTCAAAACAAGACTATGACAACAGTTCAACTCACTATACAGTAGCGCAGGCAAACCACAAAGCCGCTACAGAAAAAACAAAAGCAATGAAATCAGCTCTTGAAGGACATCAAGCCAAAGCAGAAGTTGTTGAAGCTGAAATACAAAGACTTGAAGCAGAAGTTGAACAAGCAAAATTAAATCTTTCATATACAAAAATCTACGCTCCACAAAGCGGAATGGTTTCTGCAAGAAGTGTAGAAATGGGTAACTACGTACAAATCGGTCAACCTCTAATGGAAATTGTACCGGAACATGTATGGATTGTCGCAAACTTTAAAGAAATTCAACTTACTCACATGAAAAAAGGACAACCTGTTTCAATCAAAATCGACACTTATCCCGGAAAAAGATTTAAAGGACATGTTGACAGTATTCAACGCTCTACAGGTGCAAAATCAAGTTTATTCCCACCTGAAAACGCCGTTGGTAGTTATGTAAAAATCGTTCAACGTGTACCGGTAAAAATCGTTTTTGACGAAGATATCAAAGATTTCAATATCGTTCCGGGAATGTCTGTTGTTCCAAAAGTTAAAGTAAAATAGTGAGTAAAAGATGGAAACTAGCGAAATAACTGAAATAGAAGAAACCGCAGTAGCAAAAAAGCAAATAAACCCGTATATTCAAGCTATGGTAATTTTGTTACCTTCAATCTTGGCACTTGTTGCATCTTCTGCAACAAACGTTTGTCAGCCAAACATTGCCGGATATTTCGGAGCTACTCAATATGAAGCAAACTCCGTAATCACAAGTTACATCATTGCAAACGGGATTATGCTACCGACAACAGGTTATCTTGCAAAGCTTTTCGGCAAAAAACAATTTTTCTTGTATTGCATAATTGTTTTTTGTATAGGTGCCGGTTTGTGCCTTCTTGCAAAAGACTTGCACATGCTTATTATGGCAAGAATTTTTCAGGGAATTGGCGGTGGATGTATTCTTCCACTATGTCAAGCAATGCTTTTAGACATCTTTCCTGACAAAAAAGGTTTTGCAATGGCGTTATACGGAGTTGCAGCAATGTTTGCTCCGCTTGCAGGCCCGTTCTTTGGTGGTTATTTGACTGACAACTGGTCATGGCAATGGGTTTTCATCGTAAATATTCCACTATGTTTAATTTCAATTGCATTAATCAAATTCTTAATTCCAAAAGACGAACCCGTCAAAGAAAAATACAACAAAAGGTTTGATATCATTGGATTTGCCGGAATTGCAATCGCTATGGGATGTATGCAAATCGTGCTTGATAAAGGTGAACAATTCAACTGGTTTGATACTCCGTGGATTTGTTGGGTTACTGGAATTTCAATATTCTCATTCATATTCTTTTACGTTTGGGAATTGGAATACAAATACCCAATTATTGATATCAGAGTTTTCAAAGACAAAAACTTTTTATACGGAACTTCAATCAGCTCAATAATCAATATCTTGTTATATAGTACACTTCTTTTAGTTCCGCTATTTTCACAAAGTTTAATCGGTTATAGCCCGTCAGCATCAGGGTTGTTAATGTTGCCGAGAGCTATGGTTTGCTTATTCGGATTATTAATTATGGGTGAAATTGCAAAACTTGTTGAAAACAGACTACTTACCGCAATCGGATTTATAATAATGGCAGTCGCTTGTTTAATGCTATCTTGCTTGAATACAACCGCCTCTATGCACAGTATAGTTATTCCAAACTTAATTCTATGCTTTGGTGTTTCTGTTGCATTCGTACCGATTTCGGCATTGTCATTCTTAACTTTACCGGCAAACAAAACCGCAGATGCAGCAGGTTTACACGCATTATTCAAAAACATTGTAACTGCGATTTCAACATCAGCAGCTTCAACATTTATTGCAAGAGGCGGACAGGTTTATCAAAACAACCTTGTAGAACATCTTGCTTGGCATAACCCTATGTATAGAATGCATTTAAACGCATTGCAACATAAATTTATGATGATGTATCCGTCCGTTGTTGCACAGAAAAAAGCTGCCGGGACACTTTATAAACAACTTATTTTACAATCAAAACTAGGCGCATTTTATGATGCCTTTTTGTGGCTAGCACTTATGGCAATAGTAGTAATTCCATTTTTATTACTATTGAAAACCAAGACAAGACGAGTAAAGGTAAATTAATTTGCCCTAACGGGATAGCACACATCTTAACAAAAATATGTCATTGCAAGTGGAGTGAAACGAAACGTCGCAATCTCATTATTTTATTTTCATTATATTTTTAATATTGATGGGATTACTACGTCGCTTCGCTCCTCGTAATGACTGTTTCATTGTCGGATTAGTAAATCCGGTCTACTAAAGTAACTAATTAGCACCCATCCCAACCTTCCCTCAATAGGGAAGGGGATTTCAGCGATTTTTTAATGCAAAAATCTTATATAAACATAAATTGAACTTATTGTTAACGATATAATCATTGTGATTACACCATATTTTAAGAATTTCATAAACGGTATCGGATAACCGTTATGAGCAGAAGTTTCAGATACAATTACGTTTGCGGCAGCTCCGATAATTGTCATGTTTCCACCCAAACAAGCACCCAATGACAAGCACCACCACAAAGGATAAGTGTATTCTCCGCCCATAGTTTTTTGGATTTCCAACAACATTGGGGTCATTGTCGCAGTGTAAGGGATATTATCAATTACACCTGAAATAAATCCTGATGCCCAAAGAATTATCATTGCTGTAGCCTCTTGTGAGCCTTTTGTTACTGCCAAAATCCATTTTGCCATCAATGCAATTCCACCTGTTGCCTCCAAGCCACCAATAATTATGAACAACCCGATAAAGAAGAAAATTGTATTCCACTCAACGTCACACAAAATATCTTTTGGTTTTTCAAACAACAACAAGAAACTTGCGCCCAACATAGCAGTAACGCATGTTTCAATATGAGTTACATCGTGCAAAACAAACCCTAAAATTACGAGAATTAACACAATTCCACTTCTTATCATAAGAGGGAAATCAGTAATTGTATGAGAGTTGTCTAAATTTGCCACTGCTTCCATTTTTTCCGGCGCAGCTTTTAAAGATTTTCTGAATATAAAAATCATCAAAGCAACTACAATCGCAAGAATTACCGCAACTACAACCGTCAACTCGTTCAAAAAGTCCATAAACGACAAACCGGCAGCACTTCCGATAATAATATTTGGAGGGTCACCGATTAATGTAGCAGTTCCACCGATATTTGATGCAAAAATTTCAGTAATCAAAAACGGTAACGGGTTAATATCCAATTGTTTAGCAATAAAGAATGTTACGGGCATAATCAAAATTACAGTTGTAACGTTATCCAAAAACGCAGATGTTACCGCAGTAAAAACACCTAAAGTCAACAAAACAAGCTTTGGATGACCTTTTGTAAACCTCAAAAGTTCATTCGCAATCCAATTAAACATACCACTACGGGTTGCAATACTAACAATTATCATCATTGATACAAGCAAGAAAATTACGTTAAAATCCACATAATTAATGAAATAATTTGAATTTATAACGCCGTCAATCGCTTTTGTTTGACTAACCAAACCTAAAATAATCGTTATTGCAGCACCCAAAAGAGCAATTGTAACCTTCGGAATTTTTTCCAGCGCAATAAACACATAAGCCACGAGCAATATTGAGGCAGAAACCACTACCCCATGCGCTTGAACCAAACTTTGCAAATGTTCAATCATATAAATCTCCTTATACTGATATATTTAATTTTTTAGTAATTCATACCTTCTTGAATAACTCTAGCTGCGCAATGATAACCTGTTCCACCTTGTTTACAGTCAGAGCTGTCACCACTAACATCTGCTCCTGCGGGAACAATTCCATCTTGAGTTAACACAAACAAGAAAATATCACGTCCTAACTTGTTAGGTCTTTTATCACCGTTTACGTCAACCAAAAACAATACAAAATTACTCAAAGTATTACGAGTTACGCCAAACAGAGTTTTATCTTCATTATTGTTATATCCATCCATAAAAATTGTAGTGCCATCAGCTAAAGTAAAAGAACGAATGTTTCCTCCCATACCAACTGCGTTATTCCAACCGGTTGGAGTACCGGCTAAAGTTTGCATTCTTTCATGCGCAGTACAAGGATTTGTTGTGTCATTTCCACAATCCTTTGTAACTTTTAAAGATTTTGCATAATATCCGTAAATTCTGTTTATTTGATCGTTACTTCCATCTCTAAAGCCCCAATCTTGTATCATACCGTGTTCTTCAACCGCATTGATAGTTGCTTGTCCCAACAAAGATTGAACCTTTTTCAATTTAGCAACATATTTTTCATTACCGGTATTATTAACAAGTGTTGGCATAGTCATAGCAGCAACCACACCGATTATACCCAAAGTTACCAAAACTTCTGCAAGTGTAAACGCTTTTTTCAACATACTTTCATCCTCCATGCGCAAATTATAGCACACGATTGAAAATCTGTAAATTATTTAAGAAAAATTTTTATTCCGGCAAAATATATTCGCAGTCCAAAATTCGTCTTGGCATATCGAAAGCTCTTATTTTAAATTCTGAATCAGGAGGAAGAATAAATGTCGAATTTACTCCCTTATCTGATTTTGCTTGAGTTAATCTCCTGCAATCGAAACCTTTTGTACCTTTCGGCAATCTTATTCGCATAATATAACCGCTACTTCTATATGGATCGCTCAACAACAACGAATCAACTGATGCCAAATCAGTGTCATAAGTTCTCGCAGTAGATACAAAAGCTTTATCAATAATTGTATCGCCGATTTCTAAATCATCTTCTACAAAATCAAGATTTTTCAAATTCCCATCTAAATTTTGAGTTCTTACACCTCTATAAACATAAGTTTCTTCAGATAATGGTTGAGCCTCATCTATCAAACGATTTAACCTATTAACTTCATCAACGTTTGAAACATTTTTACCATTTCTCATATACGAATTATAACCATAATTTCGGATAAATGAAGTCACGGCATCAACATCATCCACATTCATTTCTCTCATATCAGCAGGAATTGGTTTGGCTTGATTTTGCAAAAACATAACATTTTTCATTCTAAAATCAAGATATTCTTTAAATTTATTCCAATCACCTTCTCTATATAGTGAAATCGTGGTTTCAAAATTTTCTGTCGGCTTATCTTTTTCATCCCTAAACGCTTTGAAATACGAACTGATTTTCTTTCTCAAATTTGTTTCAAAAACGGGAGCTTTTTGAGGTTCAAGTGTTTGAACAATATCAGTTGCTTTTTCTTCCACTTTTTGAGAAGGAACACTTTTTTTACCTCTTGCAATTAAAATCCCTGCAATTACAGCACTTGCAATCGCACCGGCTCCAATCCAAAAACTTTTTTCATTAACGACAGATTTGTTTTTCTGGTTTTCAGACGGCAAACTCTTATCATCCGCCACTTTTTTAGGTTGTGCGGAAACTGATTGCGCAATTATTTTTTGATCTGATATCCCTATACTTTGCATGCTCATACGATTACAAAAACTCTAAAAAAATTTTTTTGCGCATTAATTTAAACAAATTCCATATTATTTAATGAAAAATCTGCAATCAATGAATTTATATCAGCAGAATTGTTGATAAATTTAAGTTTTCCAGACGGATATTCCTGAAAATGATAAGCAGAAGACAAAACCGCAAATTTTAACGCTTCAAACGCATTCAAAGAGGACAAATCCACCGTCAAAACTTTGCAATTTCTATCTTTTACAAATTCTTTAAAATCTTCTATTTTTGAATTTTCTCTATCAAATTTGAAGCAAATATCTTTATTCATACTAAAAAAAACGATTTATTTTTACAAAAATTAAATATTTTTGAGTAATTTAATACATTTATACGATATTTATTATATAATTTTGACAGGAGAGGGGATTAAAGGAAATGGAAACAATGATGGATGTAAGTTCAATTAACAATTTGGCTAAAAGCGTTCTTGATATTGAAGCAAAATCAATTTTGCGACTTAAAGACAATATCGGCGAAGAATTTGACAAGGCAATAGATATTTTATTCAACTGCAAAGGTCGTGTAATTATTACCGGTATGGGGAAATCAGGACTTATCGGAAGAAAAATTGCCGCTACATTAACTTCTACCGGCACACCATCATATTTTCTTCACCCAGCAGAAAGTACTCACGGAGATTCAGGTATAATAACCAGAAACGACGTTGTAATCGCTATTTCTAACAGTGGTGAAACTCAAGAATTGCTAAACCTTCTACCTTTAATAAAAAGATTTGGCGTAACAATGATAGGTATGACAGGGAATTTAAACTCAACTCTAGCGCATTCATCAGATGTTACATTAGATATTTCTGTAGAAAAAGAAGCTTGTCCGTTAAATAAAGCTCCAACAGCCAGCACAACTGCAACCCTTGCAATGGGAGATGCTTTGGCAGTATGTTTGCTTGAAAAACGAGGTTTTACAAAAGAAGATTTCTTAATTTTCCACCCGTCAGGAGCTTTAGGAAAAGGTTTTACATACAAAGTTGCAGATTTGATGTTGACAGAACCTGAAAAACTTCCTATCGCAAAAGAAACTGACAGTTTTGCAGATGTAATAGAATTGATTTCTGATAAAAAACTCGGAATGGCTATGATTGTTAATGAAGAAGGTGTTTTGACAGGCGTATTAACAGACGGCGACATCAGAAGAACATTGATTAAATACCAAAACATCAGACCACTTCTAGCCAAAGACGTTATGTCCAGCAATCCTAAACATATTTCTAAAAAAGATTATGGTGCTAGCGCACTAAACTTGATGGAAAAATTCTCCATCACAGCACTTGCCGTAGTTGATGAAAACAACAAACCTATCGGAGTTATTCATATCCACGATTTGTTGAGAGCAGGAGTTGCATAAGATGAAGATTAAATTAGCAGCTTTTGACGTTGATGGCGTAATGACAGATGGCGGAATAACTTATGATGAAAACGGCGTTGAATACAAAACTTTTAACGCAAAAGATGGTCATGGAATAGTTAGCCTAAACAAAGCCGGAATTATTACCGCTATTATTACAGGCAGAAAAAACGGGACTGTTGAACACCGTGCAGAAAATTTGAAAATTAAAGAACTTTTTCAGGGTTCAAAAAATAAAATTGCCGACCTTGAAACTATTATGCAAAAATATGGAATTTCTTTTGATGAAGTTGCTTATATGGGCGATGATATTCCGGATATTTGCATTTTAGAAAAAGTCGGATTAAAAGGTTGTCCAGCCGATGCAGTTGACGAAGTAAAAGAAATAGCAAACTTTGTTTCAACAAAATGCGGAGGCAAAGGAGCAGTAAGAGAATTTTGTAATTACATATTAAAAAAGGGGATATAAAATGTTTGAAATCAAGACACAAGCGTTTTTTGCAGCAGCGCACCATCTATTAAATTATGACGGAGAATGTGAAAATCAACACGGTCACAATTGGATGGTTGAAGTTTTTGTAAAAGGCGACACTTTAGATAAAAGTAATATTTTAATGGATTACAAAATCCTAAAAAAAGAATTGAAAGCAGTTCTTGATATGCTTGATCATAAAGATTTGAACGCTTTACCGGAATTTAAGGGAGAAAGTCCTTCTAGCGAAATGATTTCAATGTTCATTTACAACAAATTGAAAGAAAGAGTTGTTCAATTGAGCAAAGTAACTGTTTGGGAAACTCAAACATCTTGTTGCAGTTATTTTGAAGAAGACTAAAATTGGATGCATAGATGTCTAGAGGCATAGAGGCAAAGTCTATATCAAAAAGACAATAAGGCGATATGGCTATAGAGCGATAAGATTTAATAATCCGACATTATATATAAAACACTTACAGGTTTTGAAAGGGCAAAATAAAGATGAATTTTATACAAGCAATATTAATGGGAATAGTACAAGGATTGAGTGAATTTTTACCAATATCAAGTTCAGCTCACCTTGTTTTTACATCAAACTTTTACAAAGTTATGAAAAATATCCCGATTGTTCAGAGTTCAAACGAAGAAGTTTTCTTTGATATCATGGTTCATCTTGGAACTCTTATTGCCGTTTTAATTTTCTTCCGCAAAGATATTGCAAAAATTTTGAAAGCAATGTGGCATGCTTTGAAAACTAAAGATTGGTCAGATAAAGAAGCAAAATTAGGTTTATTCATCGTTGCAGGTACAGTTATTACAATCGCTCTTGCCTTACCTATCAATGAAATCGCCGAAAAATTGGTTTACAAACCTGCAATTGTTGGCGGATTATTGTTTATAACAGGTTTTACTCTTTTGTATAGCGAATACAAATCTAAAAAAATCGAAGCAAAAACTGATAATGTTGATTTAAAAACATCTATCCTAATCGGTTTGGCACAAGGTTTGGCAGCACTTCCGGGATTTTCTCGTTCAGGTTGGACAATCGCAACAGGTTTGTTCTGCGGACTAGACAGAGTTACTGCAGCAAGATATTCTTTCTTATTAAGTATTCCAATTATTTTGGGCGCATCAATGGTTTATCCGTTGGTAAAAATTGATGTTGCAGAAGCTATTGGTTATAACTGGACTGCAATTTCAGTTGGTACAATTGTTTCCGGTATAACAGGATATTTATGTATCAAATATTTCATGAAATTTATATCAAAATTTTCACTTGCAATTTTCGGTTATTACTGCATTATTGCAGGAATTGCAACCGCAGTGTTCTTTAGCATTTTTAGCTAATTTTAGCTTGTTCGGGCATTGTTAAAAATTGTAAAATTGGGTTTAATGAAATAACAAAAAAAAATATTTACAGTCGTTGTAATAACGGCATTGATGTGTGGTGGAGTAAAGATGATTTTACCAGTTAATAGCGTAGAAAACAAAATAAACTTTTCTGCAAATGGCAAGGAAGAAAAGCCTAAAACTCTTGCGTACAATCACGATACTCTTTTAAAAGACAATCTTGCCACACGCTTGCATATCGGAGTGGATAAACTCACAAATGCTTTTACCGTTTATCCTGCAAAAGGTTTTAAAGGGAGCAAAAACGCTAACTTTTACGAATTTTTGACAATGGGAAATGTTCCTTACATCGTAGGTAGCGCAATGCTTATGGGTGTATTCAACTTTGCAAACAAACATTTTTCAAACTTCGCCAGCACAAAAGCCTCTGCATTAGGTCAAAAAATGGCACTTGGAGTTTTGTTCTACGGTTTGGCTAAAAACATCTCAAAATCATTCATCAGCAAACCTGTTCAAATGGCTACAGGCATTGATACCGAAAGACCTTATGCAAAAGTAATTTACGAATTACCGGAAGACGTAAACGACACAGATATTATCAGTATTGAGCATCATAAAGTTTTTGAGAGCGTTGAATTTCCTCGTTGGGATTTGTTATATGGTGATGAATCTAAGGGACAAAAAAGAAATTACAGGTATGACAGAATTGCGAAAAAACTCGGAATGGGCGAAAATTTAAACGATTCTGATCAAGAAGTAAAACCTCGAATTAAAGAAATTATAGTAAAAGAAAATCTTGCAAAAACAATGTCATCATACCTTTGGGCTGCAACAGGCGTAGCTTTTGCATTCCAAAAACCTTGGGAAGATTTCTTTAATGTAATGACATTCAAATTCTGGAAAGGCAAAGAATTTGGAAAAAGCTTACAATCTTTCGGAAGAAATTTTGTAAAAAGTGCAAAAGCTCTATATAAAGGAGAAGGTCACGGCATAACAAAACATGCCGGCAAAGCGTTAATTGGCGTATCAGTTCTTTCTTCTGTTTTGGGCGTAGTAAACACTTTATCAAGTTCACACAAACCATCAAAGGTCGGAACTGCTGATGTAATTAATAAAAACGAAAAGTATGTGGTAAACTAAAATGACATCAAATCTAATTCAAAATTACATAGCAACTAGCAGCGTAAGACCTCAGCCACAACCGATTAAAGCTAAGGAAAATATTCCTGTACAAAAACCAAAACCGAATTTTGATATTGAACAAGAATTAAATAACCGAACATTCATCAAACCGCTAAAGGGTAAAGGAAGATTGTTAAACGGCAATATTTTCAATGCCCCTGCAATTATGGTAAAAGATGCAATGTACGACGTAAAAGCTTTCAAACACGCAATGAGCGGTAAAGCTAACGACCATGAACTCGGCAAATTGAACGATGTCGGTTTAAAACTCGGCGGACTTGCAATTGCAGGATATTTATTTACCAAAAAACAAACTCCCGTAACAAAAGGAATGGAATTCGTCGGACTAGGATCATTTTTGGCATCAATGGCTATTTGGCCTAAACTCGCAATTCAATTGCCTGCTTATTTAATTCATGGCGTTAATGTTCAAAAGCAATATGAAGACAGTTTCGGCAGAAAGAAACCATTCTATCAAGATCCTCAATTTATTCCTTGGGACTTGTATTCTGACAAAGAAATCGACAAAATGGGCAACAGATTGGGAGTTCCAAAAGATATTGAAAACAGACGTGATGCAATTCAAGAAAAAATGAAAAAAATTGCTATCCAAAATAATACTTTGTGGATGTTGACTGCAGGTTTTGCAACTCCTGTAATGAGTGCATTGATTTGTAACCAAACAGAACCTTTCCTTGCAAAATGGCTAAATAACAGAAAGAATAAAAAAGCCGATGAGATTTTATCAAACATCGACACTTATTCTCAAAAATATCAAAACAACGCAACAAAAAACAATATTGAAGAATTAATTAACCAATTTGGCGGAAAACCTGTAAACGATGAGTTAATCAACAAAACTGTCGAAGCTTTTGACGGAATGGATGCGATTACAGCAGAAAATCTTAAAACAGATTTGAAAGAATTGATGACAACAAAAACTTTTGCGATTAACAATGACACTGCAAAAGCTATCAGCGAAAATCTTAAATCTCAATTCAAAGGCAAAGCGTTTAGTGAAGATGCAATAAATGCGATTATTCCGAACGCTGAAAATATGCAAAAAATCTTTGAAAACAAAAATTTTGTTAATTCAAATACAGAAATCAAAGATTTGAAACAAATCAGCGACGAGATTTTGAGAACTGTTAAAAAGAATGTTGAAACTTTCAACCAAAACAAACCGGAAGCAGAACAACTTGATTTTGAATACATCAAACGCTTAATCAGAAGTAACAAAACCGAAAATCATCCTATCAAGAGTGTTTTGAGCAAATCTACATCTGCGACATTCACACCGGAACTTCAAACTAAATTGCGTGATATCGCAACTGCTTACGACAGTTTTAATGCAAAAACAAACGCTCTTAACGAATATGCCGTAATCAAAGTTGGCTCAGCTCCAGAAACTGTTATCGCAAATTACTGGAATAACGTTTCAAAAGACTTGTTAAAAACTATCGGAATTGATTATAAAGAAATTGAAAAAGTTCGCTTTGACCGCAATCTTACAGGCGAATTGTTAAGAAACAAAATCGAACATATCGTTTCTGATGACGGACTTTATAACAAAGTTATGAAAGATTTGGTTTCTAAAGTTGCAGCTATTGATACGGAAGTAAAACCTAGCGACATCACAATGTATGATGAAAAAGTTGATACTTTGTTTAATGAGTTTGGAAAATTCTTGAACGATAACAAATTATCAAGAACCGCAAAAGCCGTAAATGGCGTAAACGAACACGATACTGTCGGAACTTTGAAAAACATACAAAAATCTTTTGCATCAGAAAGATTAACCGGCGTAAAAAGTTCGTTCTACAGACTTATCAATACATTAGATTTCTACAGAAGAATTTCTAATAACGTAAACGAAATTGATATTTTAAAAAAATATCCTCGTGAAGTTAGAGAAGAACTTATTGAATTATGCAAAATCATTACACTTCAAGGTCATTCTTCTGACAACGCAACAAAATTCTATATGCTAAGAAACCCTAACCCGTCTGACGATATGTCTGATTTGGTAATCAAAGACGGCAAAGTTCAAAACAAATACTTTGGCAAAGGCGCAGCGCACACAACAACAGATATTCCGAACGACAAATTCTTCTATCAACGAGCAATGCAACTTATGTTTGAAGACAAGATGGATAAGGCGACAGAATCAGTTCTTGACAACAGTTTGATTAAGACTAACTTCACAGACTACAGAGAACAAGTAGCAAATATCATCGGCGGCGAAACTTATTTTGCAAAACCTCGTCACAGAATTAGACCTGAAAATGGAACAGGTTCAGAACTTAAATTCTTGTTGACAGGTATTGCGCCAGATGAATTGTTCTTTAAAGCCGGACAACAAGCTTTTAACACTAAAAAATGGTTCAAGATATTTGGAACATTTGGCGCAGGATTGTTAGGTGTAACTGTTTTAGCACAATTTTTCTTTGGGAAAATGCCGAACAAAAAGGTGGATAAAAAATGATAAATTCAACTAATTTATTAACAATTAAATCAAATCAAATCAACCACACAACTTTTTCCGGTGCGGCAGCTCCTGTTACAAATCCTCAAACTCAACCAAAGACAACAAATTCAGGCTTGTTAAACACTTATTTGAACAATATGGCAATGATTAATGCTCCTGTTGTAAAAGTTCAAAAACCTGAAACCACTGCTCCTGTGAATTATCACAACGATTTGAGGACTTTGTTCAAAAATAACGAAGCCAAAATTCTTATGATTGTTCCTAGAACTTTCAATGCACAAGACAAAAACGGCAACGAATATATTGATGGCGACGAAATTCACGGAACATTTTTGAACGCTATCGACAGACTAGATGAGGTTAAAGCGGATGGATTTAACACCCTTCACGTACTTCCGATTAACCCGACAGGAAAAATGAAAGCGATGGGAACTGCAGGTTCTTTGTATTCACCAAAAGACTTGTTAGCAATCGATCCTAACCTTATTGATCAAAAAGACCCGAGAAGTGACAAAGAACAGTTTAAAGCTTTTATTGACGAATGCCATAAACGCAATATCAAGGTAATGATTGATTTGCCAAGTTGCGCCTCTTACGATATGTTCCTAGAACACCCTGAATGGATGGCTATGGAAAGCGATGGACTTGCTAAAACTCCACAAGGATGGAACGATATCAGAATGTTTCAACCTTGGAAAGACGAAGGCAAAAGAACTTTGAACCCTAAATTGTTGGAATTGCATAAACAATTTGTTGATATGTGCATAGATTTAGGCGTTGACGGAATTAGAGCCGATGTAGCAAGAGCGAAACCTGTTGAATTTTGGGATGTTTTAATCCCTTATTCTCACATGAGAGATCCTGAATTTGGCTGGCTTGCAGAAACTTATACTTATGAAGATGCTTCCCCACAAGCCAATATGCCTTATGATAGACCGCAAGACTCTTTGCGTGCAGGATTTGATATGATTTACGGACAATATCATATTTTTCACGAATTTCCTGATGCGACAACATTTATGAACTACGTAAAAGAACAACTTGATATGTCATACAGTTTGCCGAAAGGAAAATCTTTAATCGGTTCTTTTGCGACACACGATGACATTTCACCGATGTTTCACGGCGGAGCAGATTACTGCAACTTAACAATGGGCTTGCAAGCAACTTTGCCTATGCTTAACCCTTATATCGTTGACGGTTATCAATCAGGCGACAATTATTCTTACAAATACGAAGATAGCCACAACCCTGTAACACAAACAGATAACAACGAAATGACCGTTCACAGAGGCAGACTTGATATCTTCAACCTATCAAGAAAACCTGGTGGCGAACAACCTGAAATCGGTAAATTTATGAAAAGCGCATTTGATATGCGTGAAAAATACAAAGACGTAATAACAAAAGGAACATTTATCCAATTAGACAAATCTAAGGATAAAAACGACCAAGTTATCGCTTACGCAAGACATTTGAACGGCAAAACCCTTCTAGTTGTAGCAAACAAAAACGTAAACCGCCCGACTGCTTGCAAAATCAAAGTTCCTACTCTAAAAGCTGACCAAAAGTTGGAAAACCTTCTTCCTTCATACGGACAAGAAAGTATTCTACAAGCTCACGACAATGAGTTGAGCGTAAATCTTGGTCCTGCAAGAGTTCACGTATTTGAAATTGATACTCCGAATATTGAAAACTATTGCAACAAAATTTATAGACAAAACATATAAAACGCAAAATAAGAAGGCACATTAAATAAACATCAGTTACAGCCGTTACATCTGACGGCTGTATTTTTTGATTTTTTTTAATGTTTGAGTTAGAATATTCAGGCGAGGTATAAATATGCTACAAGAATTTATTAGTTCAAAAATACACAGAGCCACAGTTACAGATGCAAATCTTAACTATGTAGGTTCAATTACGATTGACGAAGCGTTGATGAACGCATCAAAAATTAAAGAATGGCAAAAAGTTGATATCCTAAACATCAATAACGGAGAAAGATTTCATACTTATGTAATCAAGGGAAAAGCTAATTCCGGAATGATTTGCCTAAACGGAGCAGCAGCTAGAAAAGCTCAACCGGGAGATAAAGTTATTATTATTGCTTATGGATTGTACAATCCGGAAGAATTGAACGATTACAAGCCGACAATCGTAATCGTTGATGATGAAAACAAGGTTACGCAATCTAAATAGAAGAACTTGTCATTGCGAGTGGAGTATAACGAAATGTCGCAATCTCATTTATATTAAAGTAGCCAACTGTGACAACATTGAAAATAACTTAATATACCCTGAACCAAGTTCAGGGTATATTAATGTTGATAATATATTGCGCAACAAGTGTGCGATGACATGGAATAGTGATATGAATGGAAATAACTTTACTGATAAGGTCTATTCACTATTCTCCACTCACTAATTTTTACCGATAAGGACTTTTCACGTTTCACTTCTCACTTTTCACTAAAGACACTTGCCTTTACTCTTGCAAAAGTCCTAATCACATTTAAAACTATCTATAATTAGTAAACTGCAACGGATAATCGTATTTTTCTTCGTTACTTCTCAACAATCTGATAACTTCCTGCAAATCATCTTTATCCTTGCCTGAAACTCTAACCTGATCGCCTTGAATTGAAGCTTGAACTTTCTTTTTTGTTTCTTTAATATCCGCAACAATCTTTTTCGCCAATTCCTGATTTAATCCTTTTTTAAGGTTAATAACCTGACGAACTTTACCACCTAAAGCGTTTTCAGCCGGTTGTGGGTCAAGTATTCTTGTACTCAAATTTCTTTTTACCAATTTTGTTTGCAAAATATCATAAATATTTCTCAATTTCATATCGTCGCTTGTCGTAATAGTAATCGCTTTATCCCCTTCTAATTCAACAGATGAACCGGAATCTTTCAAATCAAAACGAGATGCCACATCCCTTTTTACCTGATCAACCGCATTAACCAATTCTTGTTTATCAAATTCTGATACAACATCAAAACTGCAATCTTTTGCCATAATATAACTCCCTTCTTTTTTACTTTTTTGAAAATCATAGCACAGAAAAGCGTAAGATTAAATACCTTACGCTGATATATTTTTGGGGTTGTATATTATAAAAATTTTATATTTATTAACTGTCATTACGAGGAGCGCAGCACGTAGTAATCGCATTTATATAATCCCCCTCCTCGAAATCTAAGATTTCGGTCCTCCCACAAGTGGAGGACATGATAGTTCTACGGGGTTTTCTTTTTACCCTTAAACACATTTTTTATAGAATTCCAAGTTGATGCGAAATATTTTTTCACACCGCCGGATTTTTTAATACTTTTTCTTAAAGGAGCAATACTTCCGAGCGCAACAATTGTACCTAAAGCTATTAAAACCTTTTTGAAAGTATGTTTATCTTCATTCGATTTTTGGTTCATTATTTCAACTTTATCACGATCAGGTTGTTGTTGCATACGCACACCGCCAAGATAAGATGTATTACCGGTCATTCCGCCATACATGCCTGTACCATAGCCATACATTCCCATCGGCATTCCCATAGTAGGAAGTGTACTGTTCGCCAAGTCCTGATGAATTATCGGCGTGTCAAAATCTCCACCAATCATAATGGTTTCTCCAAACTTTATTACCAACCTTACATTTATATAAAGTATTTTTTTAGTTCAAAATTTACTTTTTTATTAAGGAATGTTAAATTATTTCCTTCCCTAGAGGTAAGGGGCGGGATGAGTGATATCCCGTAGGGAAAACATAATAATCGAAATTAGCACCCACCTTTATCCTCCCTCATAAGGGAGGAATTTTTTGCTCCTTTCCCTAAAAGAGGGAAGGGATGGGGATGGGTGATATCCCGTAAGGAGAAAGTGATAATCTAAATCAGCCACAGCTTACATCACCTCTCACAAAACGTGACATTTAGTCACCTTTTGTTCGGCACAGTCTTAATGGAGGACAATTTTATCCCCCTTGCAAAGGGGAAATAAAAGGGGGGATTGAAATTAATAATATACAAACAAAAAAACAGAGGCTGATTTCTCAACCTCTGTTTTCTTAAACACATCTATCTAAATATTGTAAAACTATTTAGCAGCTTTAGCAGCAGCGTCGAATACTACTGAAAATGCTTCAGGATCTCTAACTGCCAAGTCAGCCAACATTTTTCTGTTAACAGTGATGTTAGCTTTTTTGCAAGCGTTTACAAATCTAGAATAGCTCATGCCACGTTCTCTAACAGCTGCGTTAATTCTTACAATCCATAAGCTACGCATGTTACGTTTTGTAGCACGTCTATCTCTGTAAGCATATTTCAAAGCTTTCATAACTGCACAGTTTGCAACTTTGAAAATTCTGCTTCTTGCACCAATAAAGCCTTTAGCTAGTTTTAATATTTTTTTATGTCTTTTGCGTAATACATTACCACGTTTTACTCTCATTTACCTGCCTCCTATCTTGCATACTTTCTGTAAGGTAACTCTTTTGAAATCAATTTGAAATGTGAATCAGAAATTGAAATCATTTTGAAAATTCTGCGTTTTCTAGAAGCAGATTTGTGTTGAAGTAAGTGGCCGATACCAGCTTGTCTTCTAACAATTTTACCTGTTGCAGTAACTTTGTAACGTTTTGCACCAGATTTGTGTGTTTTCATTTTTGGCATTTTAACCTCTTTCTGTGCATAGCACGACTTTTCGATTACTTTGAAACTTCAGGCATACCAAAGCCATAAAATTTCTGTCAATTAATTATAATATGCAAAATCTTTATTTGCAAGGGGATTTAAAATTTTGTTAAGTCCGACACTGTAGTTTCAAGCACCTCAGCGATTTCAATTATTGTATCGAGTGAAGGTTTTGAAAACGCAACCTCAATTTTCCCTACAAAATTTAGGCTCATATCTAGTTTGTCAGCAAGTTCTTGTTGAGTTAAACCAAGTTTTTTTCGCCTCATTTTTATATTTTTGCCTAACATTTTGTAAAAATCCATACGTACAGTTTATACGTAAGCGATAGGCAAATATACGTACTATTGATACGTAGATTAACAAAATAAGATATGGCAAAATTAACACAAAAAGGAGATTTTATGAAAAATAGAGCTTTCACTCTAGCAGAAGTTTTAATCACACTCGGCATAATAGGGGTTGTTGCAGCATTAACAATACCTAGTTTAATTAACTCATACAAAGATAAACAATTCAAAACTGCATACAAAAAGGCTTATTCTGATATGCAAAATGTATTTCTTGATGCGATATTTGAAGGAAGTTTAACAAGAAACAAACAATTTGATGTAAAATCGACAGAAGAAGAATTTGGAATTATGAAAGAAAAGTTTAAAATTGTTACCGATTGTGGAAAAGAAATTTCAGCTTGTTGGGGAGAAGGTGAACTGATTGGGGAAGGGAGTTCTTATCCTAAAGACGTAGAATCCACCTGCTTTACAGATGCTTCCGGAAGAAGTTGGTGTACATATTATAATGCTGAAAATATTTTTTTAGTGGATACAAATGGGTTAAAACTACCAAACAAATTTGGAAAAGACAGGTGGTATTTTGTTCCTGCTAATGAAAATGGAAACAGAACTGGTATTGCAGCTAACTATAAAAAAATTGCACCGTTTATTAATTCTGATATAAATAATAAAGATGTTTGGTGTCACTATCCTCCTTGTAATTTTAAAAGTTGGCTATATGAATAAAAAAGTAGGGCGGGATACCTATCCCGCCGTTTTGTCAATCTATTAATAAAATCTCTGAACTACAGGAAGGTTTACTCCATTACAGAATGAACGTTCTGTCAATCTTACCCCCAAACATCCCTGATGACGTTTGAATTGCATTCTGTAGATTTTTCTAACAACTTCATCAACAATTGATTTGTCATATTTCTTGCAAATCTCGTCAATCGGCATATTTTGCTCAACATACATTTCAATAACATCATCCAAAATCGCATATTCAGGCAATCTGTCTTGATCTTTTTGTCCCGGATGAAGTTCTGCCGATGGAGCTTTATCAATAATTTCTTGCGGAATTATTTCGCCATTTCTGTTGATAAAGTTTGACAATTTATAAACATTAGTTTTAGTCAAATCACAAATCATATTAAATCCACCTGCCAAATCGCCGTACAATGTACCAAATCCCATTGCGCTTTCAGATTTGTTACCGGTTGACAAAAGCAATCTGCCTTCTCTGTTTGAATAAAACATCAAAATCAACGCTCTCAACCTAGCCTGCAAATTTTCTTCTGCCAAATCATGCAATCTTTCTCTATCCTTCATAAAAGCGTCAAACAAAGGGGTAATCGGCTCTTTTACAGTCTTAATTCCTAAGTTTTCTGCCAATTTCAAGCTATCCACAACACTGCCTTCTGATGAAAACATACTAGGCATTAAAACACCCAAAACATTTTCTTTTCCAACTGCCTCAACTGCTAAAGCTGCCGTCAAAGCACTGTCAATTCCGCCTGACAAACCTAATACAACCTTTTTAAATCCTGTATTTTCACAATACTCTCTCAACGCAAAAGTTGTAACATCATAAACCTGTGATTGAATGTTTTCGTCGTTAAATTCAATAACTCTTGCAAAATCGACCGTATCAATATCTTCTTTGCACAAAGGCATTTGCATAACAAGTTCGTTATTCGCATTTTTCGCAAAACTTCCACCGGCATAAACATTTTCATCCGCAATTCCCAAAGCGTTTACATAAATAAAATCGCTATGAGTATGAATTTCGTCAACAAAATCTTTATACGTATTCATTGCGTAATATCTGTTTTTTGCCAAAATATACAAGTCACAATCAACATCTTCAATAAACGTATCAGAAACAAAAACTTTCTTTCCACAAATATCAAAAACACCATAATCAGCGACTTCAACTTCTCCATTACGGATTAAAATATCACCCAAAATAATATTTTGTTTATAATTTTTAGCCGCGATTTCTTGATACAACTTTGTTTGAGCGGACATACAATTGTCATCAAAAACCATATCTTTTCCGCCCAAATCCTCAATATCTACTTGCGGAAAAACAATCAAATCACAGTCTGAATTAATATTTTTTATTATATTTTCTAAATTAAATTTAAAATCTGCTGTTTTTAATCTTATTTGTGCTACTATAGTTTTCATTTTTTCACCCTCTTAAATTTATTTTAATTTCAAATAATTAACTTTTTCCCAACTCAAATCAAGATATTTAACCTTTGAATCAACCATCTTAACTTGAGGCAAAATAGACGGAATACGTTCTATTCTCTTATATACACTGTCATCAAGTCTACCCAATCTGATGTTTACAGTCTTTATTTTCACATAAACATCATTCGGGTTTCTCAAATCAATATATTCAACTTTTTCTTTTGAATATGTTTCGACGTAATTTTTAATTTTTTCTAATTCGTGAATTTTATTCAAATCCCATTTTCTGTAATCATCGCCCTTGTTGCCATAAGACAGAATTTTTATTGTCGGATATTGAGTTTTTAATGGCAAAAATTCACGGCCGATTAATTTTCCATCTGTTGTGAAAAATGCTACAGGTTGAGCCTTTTCATCCGGTGCAATCATCATTACGGGAATTCTTTCTTTCAAAATAATCTGTATTCTTGCAGGGAAAGCGTAACGTCTGATATAAACATCTTCCACAGGCGCAAGCTTCATCAATTCTTTTTTAATAGCTCCGGTTCTAGCCATATAAATCGGCACATTTGGGACATTACTGTTTTTCAACAATACAAGAATTTTATGAGAAGGCACGATATTGTTATTTATGATTTCAACAGAATTTCCACCAACATGGTTAAATGCGTTTTTATCCATAAACCAACCGTGACATTTCAAAGCATAACCAAGTCCGCCAATCAATAATAAAGATAAAATAAATCGCATAAACGCCCTAAAACGCTCTTGTTTCATCCTTCCTTTACGAACAAGACGTTCTCTGCGTTTTTTCTTAACAAGATGTTTTCCATCCGTAATCGGTTCTTCCTCAATAATTTCGGAATATTCAACCGCTTCTACATGGATTTCTTGAAAATCATTATTCTCGTTTTGATTGTTGTTGTCACTCATTTATTTATTTAATCCTACGCTGTTCAAGATTATTTGTACCAAACTGTCGTAATCAATTCCCATAGCTGCTGCTTGAGCCGGCAAATCACTTGTTTCAGTCATTCCAGGACTTGTATTAATTTCCAAAACATAAGGAACATCACCAACAATATGAAAA
This sequence comes from uncultured Candidatus Melainabacteria bacterium, assembly GCA_937898445.1. GTDB lineage: Bacteria > Cyanobacteriota > Vampirovibrionia > Gastranaerophilales > Gastranaerophilaceae > Stercorousia. Next base: position 32,798 of record CALEJY010000016.1, read on the forward strand.
TCAACTCTTGAAACACCTGAACAACCTGCAACTTCAAAAGCTTTTAATGCAATTGCTTTAACTCTTTTTGTCATATCTTCTGAAATTTCGGCAGGCAAAACAAATTCTGTCATACCTTTTGTATATTTGCATTCGTAATCATACCATTCATGTTTTGGTCGCATTTCCAAAATTTCAGTAACCGTTCTATCTGCACCATCACCCAAAACTCCAACTGTTGCAGCTTTTCCAACAAGATATTCTTCAATCAAAACATCGTCGTTATATTGAACTGCGTCTTTATAAGCTTTTTCCAACTCATCAGGAGTATTAACCTTTGTCATACCAAAGCTTGAACCTTCACAAACAGGCTTTGTAATCAACGGATATTTCAAATCCTTAGTTTTTTCAACTACATCATCGCCTTTTTGGACAAAAACAGATTTAATCAATGGAATGTCCTTGCAAGTTGAAAGTATTCTTTTTGTGTATTCTTTATTCATACAAACAGAACTTGCCATAACTCCGCAACCTGTATAAGGGATTTGCAAGATTTCCAAAATACCTTGAATGCAACCATCTTCGCCGTATTTTCCGTGCAAAGCGTTGAATGCGTAATCGTAATTTCCGGCTTTCAATTTGCTTGCAATATCTTTATCTACAACAACCAATTCTGCGTTTTTATAACCTAATCTTTGCAAAGCGTCATAACAACCTTTACCAGATCTCATTGAAACTTCAGCTTCAGATGACATCCCACCGCAAAGCACTG